>NZ_JAIJYL010000100.1:0-1356 GCF_019753495.1 Klebsiella sp. TF21-TM
TGAATGGGTTCATGTGCAGCTCCATCAGCAAAAGGGGATGATAAGTTTATCACCACCGACTATTTGCAACAGTGCCCTTGATCCTCTCGGCCACGGAGCGGGACACCCTGCTTGCGCTGCCGGAAAGCCAGGATGACCTGATCCGCTACTACACCTTCAACGACTCCGACCTGTCGCTGATCCGCCAGCGACGCGGCGACGCCAACCGCCTCGGCTTCGCCGTGCAGCTCTGCCTGCTGCGCTACCCCGGTTACGCGCTGGGAACCGACAGCGAGCTGCCCGAGCCGGTCATCCTGTGGGTGGCGAAGCAAGTCCAGGCCGAGCCGGCGAGCTGGGCAAAGTACGGCGAGCGCGACGTGACCCGTCGCGAGCATGCCCAGGAACTGCGCACCTACCTGCAACTGGCCCCGTTCGGCCTGTCCGACTTCCGCGCCCTGGTGCGCGAGCTAACCGAGCTGGCCCAGCAGACCGACAAAGGCTTGCTGCTGGCCGGTCAGGCCCTGGAGAGCCTACGGCAGAAACGACGCATCCTGCCGGCGCTGAGCGTGATTGACCGGGCCTGCTCGGAAGCCATTGCGCGAGCCAATCGGCGGGTCTACCGCGCCCTGGTCGAACCACTCACGGACTCGCATCGGGCCAAGCTGGACGAGCTGTTGAAGCTCAAGGCCGGCAGCAGCATCACCTGGTTGACCTGGCTGCGCCAGGCACCGCTGAAACCCAACTCTCGGCACATGCTGGAACACATCGAGCGGCTGAAGACATTTCAGTTGGTGGACTTGCCCGAAGGCCTGGGCCGGCACATCCACCAGAACCGCCTGCTCAAGCTGGCCCGCGAGGGTGGGCAGATGACGCCCAAAGACCTCGGTAAGTTCGAGCCGCAGCGCCGCTACGCGACCCTGGCCGCCGTGGTGCTGGAGAGCACCGCGACCGTGATCGATGAGCTGGTCGATCTGCATGACCGCATCCTGGTCAAGCTGTTCAGCGGCGCGAAGCACAAGCATCAGCAGCAGTTCCAGAAGCAGGGCAAGGCGATCAACGACAAGGTGCGCCTGTACTCCAGGATCGGCCAGGCGCTGCTGGAAGCGAAGGAAAGCGGCAGCGACCCCTATGCCGCCATCGAGGCGGTGATTCCCTGGGACGAGTTCACCGAGAGCGTCAGCGAGGCCGAGCTGCTGGCCCGGCCGGAAGGCTTCGACCACCTGCACCTGGTCGGCGAGAACTTCGCCACCCTGCGCCGTTACACGCCGGCCTTGCTGGAGGTGCTGGAACTGCGCGCCGCGCCGGCCGCGCAAGGCGTGCTGGCAGCCGTGCAGACCCTGCGTGAGATGAACGCCGACAACCTGCGCAAGGTGCCGG
>NZ_JAIJYL010000101.1:0-1332 GCF_019753495.1 Klebsiella sp. TF21-TM
AAGACGGGAAGTTTCGGCCCTTACGGATGCCCGGAAAACCTTAGCGTACGATTTTTTCCGAATTCTGCGGGCTCCCCATTATAATATATTGGTCTTTTGTACTAGTTTATAGGATCGATTTCGTGGAATATAGCTCTATAACTGATGTCAGAAATCATATCGATCAGATAGACAGTGAGCTGGTCAAACTCATAGCTCAGCGTGCTCAATGCGTTAAAGCTGCAGCGGCGTTTAAAACTGATCAGGCATCCGTGCGTGCACCTGACAGAGTACAACAGATCATCGACCGGGTACGTAAGCAGGCCACTGAAGCAGGACTTCCCGAAACGATTATTGAAAAAACCTATCGGGCGATGATTGGCGCATTCATTGATTATGAACTCGGGCAACACCAGCAGCTGCAGAAGACGAAATCCGGCCCTGAATAACCCGCCCCTTCACATAACCAACGTTTTCTTCTCCATCGCTGTCCAGCACGTGACGGCTGTGAAGTCCAGCGGAGTATCGCTTAGGCAGCATTCCGGTGCCAGGCTACACAGCATGTTGCTGTGTAGCTACATCGTGCCGTAACTCAGGCGTAGGCGGGTACCTTCCACTCCCCCTGTTCCGCACAGTAGAAAACCAGCTCATCCCTTTTAACCCGGAGAACGGACGTGTCAGCATTCTTCAGCCTCCACAGGCACAGCAAGTTGGATCTTCGTCTTTTTTTCTGGTGGGTTTTATTCTGCTCCCCCCTCTACCATCAGAGTGGGGAGCATCCTCACAGGATTTGAATGAGACGACGAAGAGGATGGCCAGCATCACCATTCTGATAAGAGGTTCCTCTCACAGGCAGCAAAAGAGCCTGCGTAAGACAACATACCCTTGAGGGTCCTGACCTTCAACGTGCCCGACCCGGCCCCCGCCGCGCGGACGAAAAAAAGAGAAAAAATAAAAAAAAAGAAAAAAAGAATATGCCAAAAATGTGCACAGTCGCGACCCACGCAGAGCGTGGCGCTCCGGGGCAAAGGCTTTGCAGGGCTATAAGGTATGTTGTCTTACGTCTTGAGCGTGATGGTCCGATCCCACCAGCTTTCATGAATTGTCCCGCCGGGTGGACTGCTATAAAGTGCATACCAGCACTGCAGCCCCTGCCGGTGATGATGAATAATTCCGTCCGGCGAGTATTGAGCAAGACCTTCACTACGTATTAAAACCTGGAACTGATCTTGCCCCTCCATTTCCGGACAGCTTTTGTATCTTAAGTTAACGATGCCCGCTGCCGCCGGTATTCCCTCGGGGAGTGATATCCCAGCGCGCTGTGCGGATGCCATTCGTTGTAATGCGTGAACG
>NZ_JAIJYL010000102.1:0-1320 GCF_019753495.1 Klebsiella sp. TF21-TM
ATGGGTCTTCCCTTGTTGTGGTGGCTGAAGGCATGATAATGGTGTATTTAATCGCCAGAGGTCACCGCCATGGACGAAAAGTCCCTCTACGCTCATATTCTCAACCTGTCCGATCCGTGGCAGGTAAAGTCCCTTTCTCTCGATGAAAATGCCGGTTCTGTTACTGTCACTATTGAGATCGCTGAAAACACCCGGCTAGCCTGTCCGACCTGCGGTAAATCCTGTTCTGTTCACGATCACCGTCATCGTAAATGGCGCCATCTTGATACCTGCCAGTTCACCACTATTGTTGAAGCCGATGTTCCACGAATTATGTGTCCGGAGCATGGCTGCCTGACGTTGCCTGTTCCGTGGGCTGGCCCCGGAAGCCGGTATACGTTGCTATTCGAATCGTTCGTTCTCTCATGGCTGAAAATCAGCACCGTTGATGCTGTCAGGAAGCAACTTAAGCTCAGTTGGAATGCGGTTGACGGCATTATGACCCGGGCAGTTAAGCGAGGTCTTGCCCGGATAAAAAAGCCATTATCCGCCCGTCATATGAATGTGGATGAGGTCGCCTTTAAAAAAGGACATCGTTACATAACGGTGATCTCCGATCGCGATGGTCGGGCGCTGGCCTTAACGGATGATCGCGGCACAGAGAGTCTTGCCGGCTATCTTCGCACGCTCACTGATGGGCAGTTGCTGGCTATCAAAACGCTCTCAATGGACATGAACGCGGGCTATATAAGAGCAGCGCGTATCCACTTACCCAGTGCGGTTGAGAAAATCGCCTTTGACCGCTTCCATGTGGCGAAGCAACTGGGCGAGGTAGTTGATAAAACCCGTCAGAATGAACATCCGCACCTCCCTGTTGAAAGCCGACACCAGGCAAAAGGAACCCGCTTCCTGTGGCAGTACAGCGATAAGTGGATGACCGAATCCCGGCAGGAAAAGCTGATGTGGCTGCGTGCACAGATGAAGCTGACGAGCCAGTGCTGGGCGCTGAAAGAGCTGGCAAAGGATATCTGGAACAGGCCATGGAGCGAGGAAAGACGGAGTGACTGGCAGAGATGGTTGGCGCTGGCGGCTAACAGTGACGTTCCCATGATGAAAAATGCCGCGAAAACGATAGGAAAAAGGCTGTACGGGATCCTGAATGCGATGCGACACAGTGTCTCAAACGGAAATGCGGAGGCACTTAACAGCAAGATCAGGCTGCTGAGGATAAAAGCCAGGGGATACCGAAACCGGGAGCGCTTTAAACTGGGGGTGATGTTCCACTACGGAAAGCTGAATATGGCGTTCTGAGCCTTCCCACCATGATCGGGGAAGACCCAT
>NZ_JAIJYL010000103.1:0-1296 GCF_019753495.1 Klebsiella sp. TF21-TM
AAAGCGTGCGTATTGCCTGAAAACACAACCCGCTACGGGGGAGACTTACCCGAAATCTGATTTATTCAACAAAGCCCTTTTGCTTTGCCACGGAACGGTCTGCGTTGTCGGGAAGATGCGTGATATGATCCTTCAACTCAGCAAAAGTTCGATTTATTCAACAAAGCCTCCCGTCGATACAAAAGTGATATGGCAGATGATACTTGCGGTGTGTAAAGCTGATTTTCCATGTATTATTAATTATTTTTATTCAAAGGGAACAAAGGACTGAGAATAACGCATAATAGCAACTTGTCATTTTTTTGCACTGCATGTTGGGCAGGAATAATACCTGTCCGGTGCATGTATGAAGGGCTTTTTACATGGCAGGAAATAGTCTTTACAGTCAGCTTCCGGTATCCCGCCGAGAATTTCAACAGCCCTATTGACTTTGGGTGAGTAGTATTCCAGCGTATACCCGCATTTATTAAAAAATCAACAATTATATTAAAATACATTTCTCTTATTGATTCTGTAGGGTTTTACGTGTCATATCCGAAAATGTGAATAGCATTGTTCACAACGACACTTTAGAGCAACATGGCGTATTTTTCACCGAGCCATTTACCTACCCTTTTTTTTGTATTTGTCCCTTTTATCCACTCCAAACTATCGACAACTTTACGACCATGCAGAACTATTATTTGATATTTATTGGCATCAAATTACACTGACTTTATTGCACTTATCAGACTATTTAACTAGCTTACTTCGCTCTTTTTTAAGCCCATTATTCGCATTCTCCTTAACGTATATCTGGTCCTGTTCTGTCGACCGGCAGGAAAAACCACTTCATGTTTTCAGAAAACTTAACTTTAACGAAGCATGCTCGGGCACTGTTATTTTCCATCCTGAGTTAACCTTAATCAAATTACAATATCAAGGATGTGAAGTCTGTTAACTAATATAACATCCAGACATCGCCAAAATAATTTAATCTTCTCACATGAATCTTTAAGAGAAAATTCGAACCGTAAGTTTTTCATATTTCGCATGGGGATGAAACCTTCCAGAACATCAGCCATAATCTCGTAACCCCATGCATATACTTTGTGATCACGTCGTCCGGTAACATAGGTTCTAAACCGGGGAAAGAGAACCACATTTGTCACCTCAACAAAGGCGGACATCTCTGTATCGAGGAGCATCTGAAAAGCGTCATTAGACAGAGCCAAATAATCCCTGACATAAGCCGGTTTAAATCTGGCCAGATTCCATAGATTGACCAGGAAATTCATCTGTATAGAGACGATGTTT
>NZ_JAIJYL010000104.1:0-1269 GCF_019753495.1 Klebsiella sp. TF21-TM
GCTGATAGAAACAGAAGCCACTGGAGCACCTCAAAAACACCATCATACACTAAATCAGTAAGTTGGCAGCATCACCCAGGCGATTATGGATGCTGTCTGAAAGATGAAAAAAAGCCTGCTCATCTGACGGTATCGTTATTCCCGTCGATGCAAACGCGATATGGCAGATGGTGCTTGCCGTGTGTAAAAGATGATTTTCCATGTAATCTTAATTACTTTTATTCAAAGGGAACTACGGACTGATAATAACGCATAATAGCAACTTTGCATTTTTTTGCGCTACATGTCGGGCAGGAATCATACCTGTCCGGCGCATGTATGAAGGGCTTTTTTCATACCAAGCAATAGTCTTTATAGTCAGCTTCCGACATCCCGTTGAGAACTTCGACAATCCTGTTGACCTTGAGCGGGTAGTATTCCGGCGTATAGCCCGTGTTAATTAACAAATCAACAAGTGCATTAAAATCCATTTCTCTGGTTGATTCTGTAGGATTTTGAGTGTCATATCCGAAAATATGAATAGAATTGTTTACAACGACATTTGACAGCAACATGGCGGATTTTTCACCGAGCCATTTACCTACCCCTTTTCTTGTATTTATCCCTTTGGGGTACTCCAGGCTGCCGGCAAATTTACGACCATACAAATGTGTTATGGTATATTTATTGGCATCAAATTCTATTAACTTTATGGCACTTGCCAGGCTATTTAGCTGGCTTACCTCGCTCTTTTTAAAGCCCATTATCCGCATTCTCCTTAACGTGTACCTGGTCCGGTTCTTTCGACCGGCAGGAAAAACCACTTCATGTTTTCAGAAAAGTTACTTTTCAGCGAAGCACGCTCGGATCCTGTTATTCACCAACATGAATGAACCGTAATCAGGTTACCATATCAATGAGTGAAGCTAGTTAACTTTTATAGCATCCAGAAACCGCTAAAATAACTTTAGCTTCTCATATGAATCTTTAAGAGCAAATTCAACTCGTAAGTTTTCCATATTTTCCTTTGGGATGAAACCTTCCAGAACATCAGCCATAATCTCGTAACCCCATGCTTATACTTTGTGATCACGTCGTCCGGCATCATAGGTTATAAACCGGGGAAAGAGAACCACATTTGTCACCTCAACAAAGGCGGATATCTCTGTATCGAGGAGCATCTGAAAAGCGTCATTAGACAGAGCCAAATAAGCCCTGACATAAGCCGGTTTAAATCTGGCCAGATTCCATAGATTGACCAGGAAATTCATCTGTATAGAGACGATGTTT
>NZ_JAIJYL010000105.1:0-1206 GCF_019753495.1 Klebsiella sp. TF21-TM
TAGTGTAAGTATCCCGGTAAAGCGGACCATTCACATTTAGAGATCTTCCTGCATACTGATTATGTTCCTGGAGGAGATCGCCATGCGCAAAGCCCGATTCACCGAACACCAGATCATTGCCGTTCTGAAGTCCGTCGAAGCCGGACGCACCGTCAAAGATGTGTGCCGCGAAGCCGGGATTTCTGAGGCCTCGTACTACAACTGGAAAGCGAAGTTCGGCGGTATGGAAGCCTCTGATATCAAAAAGATGAAGGACCTCGAAGATGAAAACCGCCGGTTGAAACAGATGTTTGCGGACCTGAGCCTCGAGTGCCGCGCATTGAAAGACGTTATTGAAAAAAAGCTTTAAAACCAGCGATAAAGCGTGAGCTGGTCAGCTATCTGACCGCGCAGTTTGCCATGAGCTTACGTCAGGCATGCAGGATATTGTCGCTGAGCAGGACGGTATTTCGTTATCAGCCGGATACGCAACGTGATGAGCCAGTCATTATGGCGCTGACCGTGGCGGCTGAACACTATCCGCGATACGGATTTAAAAAGCTTTTTCAGGTGCTGCGCAGGCAGGGCAAAAGCTGGAACCATAAGCGCGTTCACCGGATTTACTGCCTGCTGAAACTGAATTTTCGCCGTAAGGGAAAACAGCGCCTGCCAGTGCGTAATCCGGCTCCGCTGGCGACGCCAGAGGCGATGAACCAGAGCTGGTCCATCGATTTTATGCACGATGCGCTGGTGTGCGGCAGACGCTTCCGGACCTTTAACGTGGTGGATGATTTTAACCGCGAAGCACTGGCGATCGAAATTGACCTGAATATCCCGGCGCAGCGAGTCGTGAGAGTGCTGGACAGGATCGTGGCAAACCGCGGATATCCGCTAAAGATGCGGATGGATAACGGTCCGGAACTGGTCTCGCTGACGCTGGCACAATGGGCAGAAGAGCATGGTGTGATGCTGGAGTTTATCAGGCCCGGCAAGCCAACGCAGAATGCCTTTATCGAACGGTTCAACCGGACATACAGAACAGAAATACTGGATTTTTATCTGTTCAGAACACTGAATGAAGCACGGGAAATTACAGAGCGCTGGCTGAATATAACGGCGAGCGCCCCCACGAATCCCTGAATAACCTGACGCCGGAAGAATACCGGCTGATGGCTGAAACCCCGGAAATCTCAAAAAGTGCGTGGAACTAAAACGGGTGCGCTTACA
>NZ_JAIJYL010000106.1:0-1191 GCF_019753495.1 Klebsiella sp. TF21-TM
GTAAGCAGAGTTTTTGAAATGTAAGGCCTTTGAATAAGACAAAAGGCTGCCTCATCGCTAACTTTGCAACAGTGCCAATTTATGAGTAAAGGATTATGTCCACGATAAGCACCTGGGTCGATTCCTGGGAGGCGGCCATGAGGGTAGGGAAGCGCCGTCCCGTCAAGTCAGCGTAATGCTCTGCCAGTGTTACAACCAATTAACCAATTCTGATTAGAAAAACTCATCGAGCATCAAATGAAACTGCAATTTATTCATATCAGGATTATCAATACCATATTTTTGAAAAAGCCGTTTCTGTAATGAAGGAGAAAACTCACCGAGGCAGTTCCATAGGATGGCAAGATCCTGGTATCGGTCTGCGATTCCGACTCGTCCAACATCAATACAACCTATTAATTTCCCCTCGTCAAAAATAAGGTTATCAAGTGAGAAATCACCATGAGTGACGACTGAATCCGGTGAGAATGGCAAAAGCTTATGCATTTCTTTCCAGACTTGTTCAACAGGCCAGCCATTACGCTCGTCATCAAAATCACTCGCATCAACCAAACCGTTATTCATTCGTGATTGCGCCTGAGCGAGACGAAATACGCGATCGCTGTTAAAAGGACAATTACAAACAGGAATCGAATGCAACCGGCGCAGGAACACTGCCAGCGCATCAACAATATTTTCACCTGAATCAGGATATTCTTCTAATACCTGGAATGCTGTTTTCCCGGGGATCGCAGTGGTGAGTAACCATGCATCATCAGGAGTACGGATAAAATGCTTGATGGTCGGAAGAGGCATAAATTCCGTCAGCCAGTTTAGTCTGACCATCTCATCTGTAACATCATTGGCAACGCTACCTTTGCCATGTTTCAGAAACAACTCTGGCGCATCGGGCTTCCCATACAATCGATAGATTGTCGCACCTGATTGCCCGACATTATCGCGAGCCCATTTATACCCATATAAATCAGCATCCATGTTGGAATTTAATCGCGGCCTCGAGCAAGACGTTTCCCGTTGAATATGGCTCATAACACCCCTTGTATTACTGTTTATGTAAGCAGACAGTTTTATTGTTCATGATGATATATTTTTATCTTGTGCAATGTAACATCAGAGGGCACTGTTGCAAATAGTCGGTGGTGATAAACTTATCATCCCCTTTTGCTGATGGAGCTGCACATGAACCCATTC
>NZ_JAIJYL010000107.1:0-1064 GCF_019753495.1 Klebsiella sp. TF21-TM
CGAAGAAACGGTCTAAATAGGCTGATTCAAGGCATTTACGGGAGAAAAAATCGGCTCAAACATGAAGAAATGAAATGGCTGAGTCAGCCGAGAAGAATTTCCCCGCTTATTCGCACCTTCCCTAGAGCAGTGATCAAATCATTATCTGAGTAAAAATCAATGCTTGAGCTTTCGTTCGTACTAAAAAAATCTAGTTCTTTTATTGCCTGAACAAGTTCTTCACGGATAGTCCATAAATTTCGCTTTGGGTTTCCTTTGATTTCTCTACTTTTCATGACTGTAATGAATTTTGTCCCGGAAGCAATCTTTCCGACTCCTTTAACCTCGAATCGGCCAAGCTGCTTCTGAACTCTTCCACCCAACCCATTGATTACACCATTAGCACTCATACTGTGCAGGTCGTACTTCTTGCCGATATCGAAACATGTACAGGAATGGTCTGGCTCAATGAACCATTTTTTTAACGCTGCAATACTTTTGTCATCAAAAACTTTTTTATCCCTTAATAAAATCTTCCATTCTTCAACGCTAATATCTATATCACAGACGTATTCACCATCAATTACTTCACATATTTTTTCAATCATGTCCATAACTCTCTTGTAACACAGGCTTTGTAATAATGTAAAATCCGTTACACGGCGTTGTATGTAATGTCATTGTCTCTTGGACTCCTACAGTCCAAAACAACTTTGTGTTTTGTTGTCCAAAAACTTTTTGTTGCCGTGAGTTCTCACTGAGATAAATCTCGCCTTGAGCGTATCACATCAGCAGACTTCCTCTCAACCTTATGGACTTAACCCGGTCATTCTTCACGACAAAGAAAGTACGGCATTTTACATGACGAAGAGACGGTCTCAGCTTCACATGACCGGATAACGTTTTTAATGTACTTCATTATTACGGCACGGGTGTTCAACGAGTATTTTTAAATATTAATCATTTTGTTTAACGGGTGGATACCTACAAATTTTAACATTTACTAGACTTTGTTGAATAAATAAGATTTCGTGCGAACGACCCTGTAGCTGGCTGGATTTTCAGGCAATACGCACGCTTTCTGG
>NZ_JAIJYL010000108.1:0-1055 GCF_019753495.1 Klebsiella sp. TF21-TM
GCTGCCATCACTACCGTACTGGCTAAAACCTACGGTGGTTCCGCTCGCGCATTCGACCAGATCGATAACGCGCCGGAAGAAAAAGCTCGTGGTATCACCATCAACACCTCTCACGTTGAATATGACACCCCGACTCGCCACTACGCGCACGTAGACTGCCCGGGCCACGCCGACTATGTTAAAAACATGATCACCGGTGCTGCGCAGATGGACGGCGCGATCCTGGTTGTTGCTGCGACTGACGGCCCGATGCCGCAGACTCGTGAGCACATCCTGCTGGGTCGTCAGGTAGGCGTTCCGTACATCATCGTGTTCCTGAACAAATGCGACATGGTTGATGACGAAGAGCTGCTGGAACTGGTTGAGATGGAAGTTCGTGAACTGCTGTCTCAGTACGATTTCCCGGGCGACGACACTCCGATCGTTCGTGGTTCTGCTCTGAAAGCGCTGGAAGGCGACGCAGAGTGGGAAGCGAAAATCATCGAACTGGCTGGCCACCTGGATACCTATATCCCGGAACCAGAGCGTGCGATTGACAAGCCGTTCCTGCTGCCGATTGAAGACGTATTCTCCATCTCCGGTCGTGGTACCGTTGTTACCGGTCGTGTAGAGCGCGGTATCATCAAAGTGGGTGAAGAAGTTGAAATCGTTGGTATCAAAGAAACCGCGAAAACCACCTGTACTGGCGTTGAAATGTTCCGCAAACTGCTGGACGAAGGCCGTGCTGGTGAGAACGTAGGTGTTCTGCTGCGTGGTATCAAACGTGAAGAAATCGAACGTGGTCAGGTACTGGCTAAGCCGGGCACCATCAACCCGCACACCAAGTTCGAATCTGAAGTGTACATTCTGTCCAAAGACGAAGGCGGCCGTCATACTCCGTTCTTCAAAGGCTACCGTCCGCAGTTCTACTTCCGTACTACTGACGTGACTGGCACCATCGAACTGCCGGAAGGCGTAGAGATGGTAATGCCGGGCGACAACATCAAAATGGTTGTTACCCTGATCCACCCGATCGCGATGGACGATGGTCTGCGTTTCGCAATCCGTGAAGGCGG
>NZ_JAIJYL010000109.1:0-940 GCF_019753495.1 Klebsiella sp. TF21-TM
GGAATGGTCTGTGTTGTCGGGAGGATGCGTGATCTGATCCTTCAACTCAGCAAAAGTTCGATTTATTCAACAAAGCCGAGAAACCCGGAAGGTGACAAAAATGTCATCGTTCAGTCACGCGATAAACAGAGGCGGTTTTTTATAATCAGCCATAAATCAGGACAGCGTGATAATTCAATCGCCCGGTTCCTGGCGTGATGATCAACCAGCCCTGAGATCAAATGCTTTCTCTGTTATAAGCATTGATTGTTCGGGTATGAAAACACCGGAGACCCAACCATGAAAAAGATCCTTGTATCCTTTATTGCCATGATGGCTGTCGCTTCATCTGCCTGGGCTGCAGAGACAATGAACATGCATGACCAGGTAAATAATGCCCAGGCGCCTGCCCATCAGATGCAATCATCCGCTGAAAAAAGTGCAGTTCAGGGGGAGAGCATGAAAATGATGGATATGAGCGGTCACGATCAGGCCGCAATGTCCCATGAAATGATGCAAAACGGCAATTCTGCCGCCCATCAGGACATGGCTGAAATGCATAAAAAAATGATGAAAGCCAAACCTGAGAACACCCAAGAAACTGCTAAGCCATTTTCCGAAATGAGCGAGCATGAGAAAGCCGCTGTTGTGCATGAGAAGGCGAATAATGGCCAGTCTTCCGTTATTCATCAGCAACAGGCGGAAAAGCATCGCAGCCAGATCACCCAGAATTAACCCGCAGCTCCACTTGTCACACCCTCATTTGACGCCGAAGTCACTGGCTTACGCTCCCGTCCGGGAGCGTTTTTTTTATAAGCGAAATGAATAATAATGAAAGAGTCCATACACAATGTTTTTTTTGGTCATGTCGACCTCACAATTAAGGAAGGTGCGAATAAGCAGGTCATTTCTTCCCAAGCTGACTCGCTGATTAAAATTTCGCGGATCTGGGCCGATTTTT
>NZ_JAIJYL010000010.1:0-190140 GCF_019753495.1 Klebsiella sp. TF21-TM
TTGGTGGGTCGTGCAGGATTCGAACCTGCGACCAATTGATTAAAAGTCAACTGCTCTACCAACTGAGCTAACGACCCCTTGCGGGATTTTGCTACTGTCACCATTCAGGATGGTGGGTCGTGCAGGATGACTCGGCTTCGCCTCGCCCTTCGGGCCGTCGCTGTCGCAACGTTATCCTTCACGTTTCTACCAGTTACCATCATTAAAGATTGGTGGGTCGTGCAGGATTCGAACCTGCGACCAATTGATTAAAAGTCAACTGCTCTACCAACTGAGCTAACGACCCGCTCTGGTACTACCTGAATAATTTCACTCGACACCAATATTGAAATTGGTGGGGCGTGCAGGATGACTCGGCTTCGCCTCGCCCTACGGGCCGTTGCTGACGCAACGTTATCCTTCACGTTCAACATCTGAGTTAAATGCTGAAATTGGTGGGTCGTGCAGGATTCGAACCTGCGACCAATTGATTAAAAGTCAACTGCTCTACCAACTGAGCTAACGACCCGAGTGGTGGGTGATGACGGGATCGAACCGCCGACCCCCTCCTTGTAAGGGAGGTGCTCTCCCAGCTGAGCTAATCACCCGAAACTGCGCTGGATACTGCTGATACTGCCTCCACCGACCCCATCATTAAAATGGTGGGTCGTGCAGGATTCGAACCTGCGACCAATTGATTAAAAGTCAACTGCTCTACCAACTGAGCTAACGACCCGAGTGGTGGGTGATGACGGGATCGAACCGCCGACCCCCTCCTTGTAAGGGAGGTGCTCTCCCAGCTGAGCTAATCACCCGATACTACGCTGGATACTGCTAATTGGTGGGTCGTGCAGGATGACTCGGCTTCGCCTCGCCCTGTGGGCCGTTGCTGTCGCAACGTTATCCTTCACGTTTTACTATCGCGTTCCACCAGAACGATTGGTGGGTCGTGCAGGATTCGAACCTGCGACCAATTGATTAAAAGTCAACTGCTCTACCAACTGAGCTAACGACCCACTCTGGCGTCGCTTTGGGCTTGTTTGATATCCCTTGGCAACGGCGGCATATATTACTGATTTCAGAATTCAGCGCAACTAAAATTTCGATAAAGATCACTTAACTGCTGGCGATTCAGGCGACAAGACCAGAAATAACGCGATTTCTGGTCATGCCGTAATCAACCAAGAGCATTAAGTCGTTTTTGCGCTTGTTTCGCACCGTCGGTGCCGGGGAATTTGCTGATCACCTGCTGGTAAACCGCTTTCGCTTTCGCGGTATCACCTTTGTCCTGCATGATCACGCCGACCTTAAACATGGCGTCCGGCGCTTTTGGCGATTTCGGGTAGTTCTTCACCACCGAGGCGAAGTAAAACGCCGCATCGTCTTTTTTCCCCTTATTGTAGTTCAACTGTCCGAGCCAATAGTTGGCGTTCGGCTGATAAGTTGAATCCGGGTACTTTTTAACGAAGTTCTGAAACGCCACCATGGCGTCATCCTGGCGTGAAGCATCCTTCACCAGGGCAATGGCCGCATTGTAATCGGTGTTCGCATCGCCGGTCATCGCCGGAGCGCCTGACGAGGCCGCTGGCGCTGCGCTGGCGGTAGCCGCGCTCTGATCGCCGGAAGACGACGACGCCTGGGCGCCCGCCGCCGCTGCGCCACCTCCGCTCGTCAGCCCGTCAATCTGCAGCAGAATCTGCTTCTGACGCTCAACGATCTGATTCAGCTGATACTGGTTCTCCTGGATCTGACCACGGAGAGAATCAATGTCAGTCTGGTTATCAGAGAGTTGTTGCTGGAGTTGGGTTAAAAGCTGGCTGTGAGCATTGGAAATACGCTCGAGTTGAGTGACACGGTCTTCGACCGAGCCTGAGCCGACACTACTGATTGGCGCCTGAGCAAAAGCGGCCCAGGGGGCCGCTATGCCAACCAGTAACGACAGACTCAATAAATGATGTCTGAAGTTACTGCTCATGCAATTCTCTTAGTAAACCAGTACGGCGCGACGGTTTTTGGCATATGCCGCTTCGTCATGACCCAGTACTGCTGGTTTTTCTTTACCGTAAGAAACGATGGAGATCTGATCGGCAGAAACACCTTTGCCCTGCAGATACATCTTAACGGCGTTAGCACGACGCTCACCCAGCGCGATGTTGTATTCCGGGGTACCGCGCTCATCCGCGTGACCTTCTACAGTCACTTTGTAGGACGGGTTGCTGCGCAGGAAGTTAGCGTGCGCGTCCAGCATTGCAGCGAAGTCAGAACGGATATCGTACTTGTCCAGATCGAAGTAAACGATGTTGTTCTGCTGCAGCTGCTGCATCTGCAGACGAGCTTGCTCTTCAGAAGACATGTTGCCGCCGTTACCGTTAGCGTCCATACCAGTGCCGGCACCCAGCATGCCTTCACCGCTCTGGTCGTTGCTGGCGTTCTTGTTAGAAGAACATGCCGCGATTGCCATAACCGGCAGAGCGATCATCAGCCCTTTCAGCACTTTGTTCAGTTGCATTTCTTTGATTCCTTTAATAATCAATTATTTATTATCACAGATACGGCGACCAGGCAGGCGATTTTACCTGTCCATCAGTTGCCGGAAGACGCGCTTTGAAACGCCCATCTGTAGAAACCAGATTCAGCACGGATCCCATCCCCTGAGAAGAGCTGTAGATTACCATAGTGCCGTTAGGTGCCAGACTTGGCGTTTCGTCTAAAAACGTTGATGACAGAACCTGTACACCACCCGCTTCCAGATCTTGTTTGGCAATGTGCTGCTGGCCGCCGGCCGAGCTGACCATTACCATCGTTTTACCATCCGCGCTCACGTCAGCGTCCTGGTTCTGCGAACCTTCCCAGGTGATACGCTGCGGCGTGCCGCCATTAATATTGACTTTATACACCTGCGGACGACCGGCCTGGTCAGAGGTGAAGGCCAGGTTCTGGCTGTCCGGGAACCAGCTTGGTTCGGTGTTGTTGCTGCGACCGTTGGTCACCTGACGAATCTGACCCGAGCCCAGATCCATCACGTACAGGTTCAGGCTACCGGTTTTCGACAGCGCGAAGGCCAGTTTAGAACCATCCGGCGAGAACGCCGGCGCGCCGTTGTGCTGCGGGAAGGAGGCAATCTGACGCACAGCGCCGTTCGCCAGGGTCTGCACCACCAGCGCAGAGCGACCGCTTTCGAAGGTGACGTAAGCCAGTTTTGAACCGTCCGGTGACCAGGCCGGGGACATCAGCGGCTGGGAGGAGCGGTGAACCACAAACTGGTTGTAGCCATCATAATCGGAAACGCGCAGCTCATACGGGAACTGACCGCCATTGGTCTGCACCACGTAGGCGATACGAGTCCGGAAGGCGCCTTTAATACCGGTCAGCTTTTCAAATACCGCGTCGCTGGCAGTGTGCGCGGCATAGCGCAGGTACTGTTTAGTGACTTTGAAAGAGCCTTGCGCCAGCGTTGTGCCCGGCGCACCGCCGGTATCCACCAGCTGATACGCTACCTGGTAAGAACCATCCGGGTTTGACGTCACCTGGCCGACGACCACGGCGTCAATGCCCAGCGCAGACCAGGCAGCAGGCTGCACTTCCTGGGCACTGGTCGGCTGCTGCGGCAGACGCGAGCGATCCAGCGGGTTGAATTTACCGCTGTTGCGCAGGTCAGCCGCCACGATACCGCCAACATCTTCCGGCGCAGCGCCCTGGCCGGCCCACTGGAACGGTACCACGCCGATGGGGCGCGCCGAGTCCACCCCCTGGGTGATCTCGATACGTACTTCTGCGTGCAGCACCGCCGCCCACAGCATTAAAAAACCAAATGCTACTCGTAATGCCTGCTTCATCATATCTCCCTTATCCGGGCGGAAAGCCCACGATAATTTAGCAGAATGTTAACAAACTCAAATACACAAAACTACCAAAACCCATGACCGCCCTATTTTCTTTCCCCCCGCTGACGCAGGGGAAAAAGCGCTTAAGGTTTGAAGTCCAGTGGCGCATTTTTGAACGTTTCATAAACAGCCTGCGACGGCGGTTTAGGGAATTTGCTCATCCGACTGGTGGCCGCCAGCATTTGCTGGCAGAACGCCGGATCGCCGCCTTCCGATTTCACACTCAACAACGTTCCATCCTGAGCCAGGTTTACGCGCAACGTACATACTTTACCCTTGTACGTATCCCAGTCATAGAGATGTCCTTTAATCGCGGCCTGCACCTGCGAAATATAGCTGGCAATCTCCGCCTGAGACGCACCGCCCTGCCCCGGTTTACTTCCTTTAGCAGGTGAAGAGCCACCTGTGCTACCGCTGGTGCTACCTTTCGGCGCATTCTTACCTGAGCTCAGATCGCCGAGCAGGTCGTCCACGCCGTCCGCTTCTTTCGCGGCAGCCGCTTTCTTCGCTGCCGCGGCTTTTGCTGCTGCCGCTTTGGCCGCTTTATCGGCCGCTGCCTTCTCAGCAGCAGCCGCTTTGGCTGCTGCGGCTTTTTCAGCTGCGGCGGCTTTCTCGGCGGCGGCCTTCTCCGCGGCCGCTTTTTGCGCGGCGGCCTTCTCAGCGGCTTTTTCTGCTGCCGCTTTTTCAGCCGCGGCCTGCTTAGCCGCTTCCTGCTGGGCCTTCTTCTCCGCTTCCTGTTGCGCTTTCTTCGCCGCTGCCGCTTCCGCTTTCTTCTGTGCCTCTGCCGCGGCTTTCGCCGCTTCGGCTTCCGCCTGTTTCTTCGCATCGGCAGCCGCTTTCGCGGCGGCGGCTTCGGCCTGTTTCTTCGCGTCAGCCGCCGCTTTCGCTGCCGCCAGTTCAGCCGCTTTCGCCTGGGCATCCGCCTTCGCTTTCGCCTCGGCGGCCGCTTTGGCCGCCGCTTCCTGCGCTTCTTTGGCCTGCGCATCCGCTTTGGCTTTCGCCGCCGCGGCAGCCTTGGCAGCGGCTTCCTCAGCCTGCTTCTGTTGTTCCTTCGCTTCTTTCGCCGCTTCCTGCGCCTGCAGCCGCTCCTGTTCGAGCTGTTTCAGCCGTTCCTGTTCCGCCGCCTGCTTCTCACGTAACTCTTCCGCCTGCTGCTGCGCCTGTTTTTCACGCTGTTCAGCGGCGCGACGTGCGCTGGCCTGCTGCTGTTGCTGACGGTTATAATTGTTTACCACCGCCCCCGGATCGACCATGACGGCATCAATCGACGATCCCCCGCCGCCGCCGGCAGAGGCATCCAGATGCTCGTCAAACGAACTCCAGATCAGCAGCGCGATCAGTATGATGTGCAGCGCGACTGAAATGATGATCGCTCGTTTAAGCTTGTCGTTTTGTTCGGTTGCCTTTGACACTATCGGTTCCCAAAAACTGTTCGCCTGTACCCGCGATGCGCACCGACGGCGAGCGATACTCGCCGCCGAACGCCGTGCGGACGCACCTACCTGAAGCGATTAAATAGGTTTGGTCATCAAGCCGACCGATTTAACCCCTGCGCTATGCAACAGGTTCAGCGCTTTAATAATTTCATCGTAAGGGACGTCTTTCGCACCGCCGATCAGGAATACCGTTTTCTCATTGGCTTCAAGACGACGCTTCGCTTCGGCAATCACCTGCTCCGGCGGCAGCTGGGACAGCGTCTCCTGCCCCACTTTCACGCTGTACTGCCCTACCCCGGAGACTTCCACAATCACCGGCGGATCGTCATTGCTTTTCACCGCTTGCGATTCCGTGGCGTCCGGCAGATCGACTTCCACGCTCTGCGTAATGATCGGCGCCGTTGCCATAAAGATCAGCAACAGCACCAGCAGGACATCCAGCAGCGGAACGATGTTGATCTCGGACTTCAGTTCGCGACGTCCGCGTCCACGTGCTCTGGCCATGGCTTACCCCTTATTGCTTTCGCTGGTGGTAAAGGCCTGACGGTGCAGAATAGCGGTGAACTCTTCCATAAAGTTGTCGTAATTCAGTTCAAGCTTGTTCACCCGCTGGTTCAGGCGGTTGTACGCCATCACCGCCGGGATAGCGGCGAACAGACCGATCGCGGTGGCGATCAGCGCTTCGGCGATACCCGGCGCCACCATCTGCAGGGTGGCCTGCTTCACCGCGCCAAGGGCGATAAAGGCGTGCATGATCCCCCAGACGGTGCCGAACAGACCGATATACGGGCTGATGGAGCCTACGGTGCCGAGGAACGGAATATGGGTCTCCAGCGTTTCCAGCTCGCGGTTCATCGAAATACGCATCGCGCGCGATGCCCCTTCGACGATCGCCTCCGGCGCATGGCTGTTGGCCCGATGCAAGCGCGCAAACTCTTTGAAGCCGCTGTAGAAGATCTGCTCCGAACCGGTCAGATTATCGCGACGCCCCTGGCTCTCCTGATACAAACGGGACAGTTCAATCCCGGACCAGAATTTGTCCTCGAACGCTTCAGCTTCGCGCGCGGCCGAGTTAAGGATACGCGTTCTCTGAATAATGATAGCCCAGGAAGCGATAGAAAAACCAATCAAAATCAACATGATAAGTTTAACCAGAAGGCTCGCCTTCAGGAACAAATCAAGGATATTCATGTCAGTCACTGCTTAAACTCCGCGACAATAGACTTGGGAAGCGCACGTGGCTTCATTAAGAGTGGATCAACGCACACGATGAGAACCTCAGCTTCGTTTAACACTGTATTCTCGGCGTTGACGATTCGCTGCGTGAAAACCAAAGAGGTGCCGCGCATCGAGGTAATTTCCGTCTGGACTTCGAGCATGTCGTCGAGTCTGGCGGGGGCAAAATACTCCAGCGTCATTTTGCGAACCACGAAGGCAACGCGTTCAGCCAACAGAACCTGTTGACTAAAGTGATGGTGGCGCAGCATCTCTGTGCGTGCTCTTTCATAAAAAGCGACGTAACTGGCGTGGTAAACCACACCACCGGCGTCGGTATCTTCGTAGTAGACCCGAACCGGCCATCGAAACAGCGTTGTATTCACTTTACATCCCGGTAATGCAAAAAAAGGTTAGAGCTTTCAAACTTCGCTACTATACGCGCGGGAAAGGTGGTTTGGAATGGGGGAAAGTAAACGGGGAGTAAATTTTTATGGGCTTATGCAAGCCCATAGCATTAACAGAGATCTCTTATTCAAAAGAAGAAAAAGAAGAGACCTAAAGCGAGCACGATATCAGCGATAAGCGGACAAAAAATCCCCTGCCAGTGAACGGCACGCGGGCGGAAGCCCACGCCGTGAATTACGCCGCTGCAAACCGCCCACATCAGCAAGAAACCGTGCCAGATTTCCAGCTCGCTGGTCTTCGCGGCAAAGCGCGACGGATCCCAGAAAATGCAGCCTGCCAGCAGCAGCGCCATCAACAAGGAAAGCGCCCTTAACGGGCGCTTGTCCATTATCGCATACATATACTTTATCATTCACGTCGCCTCTTTGTTGGCTCCGTCTGCTTACCCCAGTCACTTATTGGTGTAAGCTCCTGGGGATTCACAGACTTGCCGCCTCGATGCAACCCGAATGATTTCGTATATCGCATCACGATAATACTCATCAGTGTTCTTCTTTACCTGCTTTGGTGGCTTCCACGTGCTCAAGCGCCAGCGCGGTAATCACCCCAAAGGCACAGGCAAGAAGCGTTCCCAAAATCCATGCGAAGTACCACATATATAGCTCCTTACCTTAGTACAGCGAGTGGGTGTTCTTTTCGATGTCTTCACGGGTGATGCGGCCAAACATCTTCCAGTAACACCAGCTGGTGTAGCCCAGAATGATCGGCACGAAGACAATCGCCACGTAGGTCATCAGGTTCAGCGTCCGCTGGCTGGAGGTCGCGTCCCACATCGTCAGGCTGGCGTTCAGCATGGTGCTGGACGGCATGATGAACGGGAACATCGCGATACCGGCAGTCAGAATGATGCAGGCCAGGGTCAGCGAGGAGAACAGGAATGCCCAGGCGCCTTTATCCGCTTTGGTCGAAACGACGGTCAGCAGCGGCAGCACCACGCCCAGGGCAGGGATCGCCCACAGCGCTGGCATATTGTTAAAGTTCACCATCCACGCGCCAGCCTCACGCACCACTTCTTTGGTCAGCGGGTTAGACGGGCCGGTATGGTCAATCACCGATTTCACCACATAGCCGTCGATGCCGTAGTAGACCCACACGCCCGCCAGCGCGAAGCAGACCAGCGTCACCAGCGCCGCCACCGTGGAGACGGTGCGGGTGCGCAGATGCAGTTCGCCTACGGTACGCATCTGCAGGTAGGTCGCGCCCTGGGTGAGGATCATCGCCACGCTGACGATACCGGCCAGCAGACCAAACGGGTTCAGCAGCTGGAAGAAGTTACCGGTATAGAACAGACGCAGGTATTCGTCGACATGGAACGGCACGCCCTGCAGCAGGTTGCCGAAGGCCACGCCAATCACCAGCGGCGGCACGAAGCTGCCGATGAAGATGCCCCAGTCCCACATATTGCGCCAGCGGGTGTCCTCGATCTTGGAACGGTAGTCGAAACCGACCGGACGGAAGAACAACGAGGCCAGCACCAGAATCATCGCCACATAGAAACCGGAGAACGCCGCGGCGTAGACCATCGGCCAGGCAGCGAACAGCGCGCCGCCGGCGGTGATCAGCCACACCTGGTTACCGTCCCAGTGCGGGGCGATGGCGTTGATCATAATCCGACGCTCGGTGTCGTTACGGCCGAGGAAGCGGGTGAGCATGCCCACCCCCATGTCGAACCCGTCGGCGACGGCGAAGCCAATCAGCAGGATGCCAATCAGCAGCCACCAGATAAAACGCAATACTTCATAATCGATCATTTGACGACTCCTGTCTTAGCGTGCCGACTGAATAGCCGCAGAGGACTGTTCAAAGTGATAGCGGCCGGTTTTCAGGCTGCTAGGTCCTTTGCGGGCAAACTTGAACATCAGGAACAGTTCAGCCACCAGGAACAGCGTGTACAGACCGCAGATCAGCAACATAGAGAAGATCAGATCGCCCGCGGTCAGCGACGAGTTGGCCACCGCCGTCGGCAGGACTTCACCAATCGCCCACGGCTGACGGCCGTATTCGGCAACAAACCAGCCCGACTCCACGGCAATCCACGGCAGCGGCAGGCCATAGAACGCGGCGCGCAGCAGCCATTTTTTCTCGCCGATACGGTTACGAATCACGCTCCAGAAGGAGGCGCCGATAATCAACAGCATCAGGATGCCGCACGCCACCATGATACGGAAGGCGAAGTACAGCGGTGCGACGCTTGGAATAGAGTCTTTGGTGGCTTTGGCGATCTGCTCTTCCGTGGCGTCAGCGACGTTCGGGGTATAGCGTTTCAGCAGCAGACCATAGCCGAGATCTTTCTTCACGTTATTGAACTGGTCGCGAACGGCCTGGTCGGTGGAACCGGCGCGCAGTTGCTCCAGCAGCGCGTAGGCTTTCATGCCGTTACGGATACGCTCTTCGTGCTGAACCATCAGATCCTTCAGACCGATAACCGGCTTATCCACCGAGCGGGTGGCAATGATGCCCAGCGCGTAGGGGATCTGGATGGCGAAGTGGTTAGTTTGCGCATTCTGATCGGGAATACCAAACAGGGTAAAGGCCGCCGGCGCAGGCTGGGTTTCCCACTCTGCTTCGATAGCCGCCAGTTTGGTTTTCTGCACGTCACCCATTTCGTAACCGGATTCGTCACCCAGCACAATAACGGAGAGGATCGCCGCCATACCGAAGCTGGCTGCGATGGCGAAGGAGCGCTTAGCAAAGGCAAAGTCACGACCTTTCAGCATGTACCAGGAGCTGATAGCCAGGATAAACATCGCACCGGTGACATAGCCAGACGCCACAGTGTGAACGAATTTCACCTGAGCAACCGGGTTGAGCACCAGTTCGGAGAAGCTGACCATCTCCATACGCATGGTTTCAAAGTTGAAGTCCGATGCGATAGGGTTCTGCATCCAGCCGTTAGCGACGAGGATCCACAGCGCGGAGAGGTTAGAGCCCAGAGCGACCAGCCAGGTGACGGCCATATGCTGAACTTTACCCAGACGATCCCAACCGAAGAAGAACAGACCTACAAAGGTGGATTCGAGGAAGAAGGCCATCAGACCTTCAATGGCCAGCGGCGCGCCGAAGATATCGCCCACGTAGTGTGAGTAATACGACCAGTTAGTCCCGAACTGGAACTCCATGGTCAGACCGGTCGCCACACCCAGCGCGAAGTTGATACCAAACAACTTGCCCCAGAATTTGGTCATATCTTTATAAATCTGTTTGCCGGAAAGGACGTAGACCGTTTCCATGATGGCCAGCAGGAACGCCATACCGAGCGTCAGTGGCACAAACAGGAAGTGGTACATCGCGGTCAAGGCAAACTGTAAGCGCGACAGTTCGACTATATCTAACATCATGACTCCTTGCTCATCGCATGAAGACTCCGAAAATGAACCGTGAAGCTCTGGCTCATACGCATGCCCCAATACAAATTTTTATTTGTCGCCCGCCCGGAGCGGGTTTCAACCGAAAGTGAAACCACGCCAGGACAAGGTTACAAATACGTTAACGAAAAACCCAATTGATTCCCCAATATATTACGCCGCAATAACCTTACAATAAATATGTTTTTATTGTTCCAGTTTTACATTTTTCGACGGTGATCAATATATAGCGAAGATGGCCGGTTTAGGCCAATTTGACTTGAGACAATTTAACGTTTTTTGAAGGATTTTTCCAAGCATTAAGTATTGATATAAATCAATTTTTACTCTGCGTGTTAATTATGTAGCTCAATAAAGAATATTGGTAAACCCAATGTTAATGCTGTGTTTAAAGTATGCCTTGATTGGTTACTAAAAAGGGAAAGATGAGAATCATAGGTAATATTATTTAACGCCACAGAAAAAAAATAAAAAAAAGAGCCGATCCGATTAATGCTAGACCGCTCACAGTATTTTTTCCTGCTTTCTTCTCCCCTCCCCCACTCCTTTTTTACTGTCTGTTTCGTTACCCTGCGGTACGACCAGGGCAAATTTTCATTTCCGACAACCGCGCGTCGATAATATTTATGAAATAATTCATAAAATCAATATGATAGATAAGGTTTTTGCCAAACGCAGGGTTTACTGACGCAGCGGCGTACGGAAGAAGCGGACAACGGCCAAAAAAAAGGCCACCTGACGGTGGCCAACCATGTCGAAATCGGACAGATTTCTGCTTGCGGATAAGCAGAGAGGGTTTACTTGATGATAGCTTTCAGCGCTTCGCCGATATCGGCCAGGCTGCGAACGGTTTTCACACCGGCTGCTTCCAGGGCTGCGAATTTCTCATCGGCAGTACCTTTACCGCCAGCGATGATGGCGCCAGCATGGCCCATACGCTTGCCCTTCGGCGCGGTCACGCCGGCGATGTAACCGACAACCGGCTTGGTCACGTGCTCTTTGATGTAGGCAGCCGCTTCTTCTTCCGCGCTACCGCCGATCTCACCGATCATCACAATCGCTTCGGTCTGCGGGTCTTCCTGGAACAGCTTCAGGATATCGATGAAGTTAGAGCCCGGGATCGGGTCGCCGCCGATACCGACGCAGGTAGACTGACCGAAGCCGTAGTCGGTGGTCTGCTTAACTGCTTCATAGGTCAGGGTACCGGAACGGGAAACGATGCCCACTTTACCCGGCTTGTGAATGTGACCCGGCATGATGCCGATTTTGCATTCGCCCGGCGTGATCACGCCTGGGCAGTTCGGGCCGATCATACGCACGCCCGCTTCGTCCAGTTTCACTTTCACGGTCAGCATATCCAGCGTCGGGATACCTTCGGTGATGGTGATAATCAGCTTAATGCCCGCGTCAATCGCTTCCAGAATGGAATCTTTGCAGAACGGAGCCGGAACGTAGATCACGGTCGCGGTGGCGCCGGTCGCTTCAACGGCTTCGCGCACGGTGTTGAACACCGGCAGGCCCAGGTGAGTGGTGCCGCCTTTGCCTGGCGTCACGCCGCCAACCATTTGCGTACCGTAAGCGATCGCTTGTTCAGAGTGGAAGGTCCCCTGGCTACCGGTGAAGCCCTGGCAGATAACCTTGGTATCTTTATTAATTAAAACTGACATTATTTCCCCTCCACTGCGGCAACAACCTGCTGTGCTGCGTCCGTCAGACTTTTCGCTGCAATAATATTCAGGCCGCTGTCAGCCAGTTTTTTCGCGCCCAGTTCGGCGTTGTTACCTTCCAGACGAACCACGACCGGAACGTTAACCCCAACTTCCGCTACCGCACCGATGATGCCGTCAGCGATCAGGTCGCAACGCACAATACCGCCGAAGATGTTCACCAGCACCGCTTTCACATTGTCATCAGAGAGGATGATTTTGAACGCTTCGGTGACGCGCTCTTTGGTCGCACCGCCGCCCACGTCGAGGAAGTTAGCCGGTTCGCCGCCGTGCAGTTTAACGATGTCCATGGTACCCATCGCCAGGCCTGCGCCGTTAACCATGCAGCCGATGTTGCCGTCCAGCGCGACGTAGTTCAGTTCCCACTGCGCCGCCTGCGCTTCACGCGGATCTTCCTGCGACTGGTCGCGCATTTCGCGCAGATCCGGCTGGCGGAACAGCGCGTTGCCGTCAGCGCCCAGTTTGCCGTCGAGGCAGATCAGGTCGCCCTGCTTAGTGATAACCAGCGGGTTGATTTCGATCAGCGCCAGGTCGCGCTCCAGGAAAATGGTCGCCAGGCCCATGAAGATCTTGGTGAACTGCTGAACCTGTTTACCTTCCAGACCCAGTTTGAACGCCAGTTCACGACCTTGATAAGGCATCGGGCCCGCCAGCGGATCGATGGCGATCTTGTGGATCAGGTGCGGGGTCTCTTCCGCCACTTTTTCGATTTCCACGCCGCCTTCGGTAGAGGCCATGAACACTACGCGACGGGAGCTACGGTCCACGACCGCGCCCAGGTACAGCTCTTTGTCAATATCGGTCGCCGCTTCAACCAGGATCTGGTTAACCGGCTGGCCGTTCGCATCTGTTTGATAGGTCACCAGACGTTTGCCCAGCCAGTGCTCGGCAAATGCGCGGATCTCTTCTTTGCTCTTCACCACTTTCACACCGCCCGCTTTGCCGCGGCCACCAGCGTGAACCTGACATTTCACTACCCACGGACCCGCGCCGATTTTTGAAGCGGCTTCTTCTGCTTCACGCGGAGTAGTACAGGCATAACCCACCGGCGCCGGTAAGCCATAGCGGGCAAAAAGTTGTTTTGCCTGATATTCATGTAAGTTCATGTGTTCAGTCCATCCTTCAGGGTGTAATTATCTTTAAACCTGTAGGCCTGATAACGGCGTTAACGCGTGTTATCCGGCCTACGGTAGGTAATACGCTTGCTGACTACACGTCCAGCAGCAGACGGGTCGGATCTTCCAGCAGCTCTTTAATCGCCACCAGGAAGCCTACCGATTCACGTCCGTCGATCAGACGGTGGTCGTAGGAGAGCGCCAGGTACATCATCGGCAGGATCTCTACCTTGCCATTCACCGCCATCGGACGGTCTTTAATGGCATGCATACCCAGGATGGCGCTCTGCGGTGGGTTGATGATCGGCGTGGACATCAGGGAGCCGAACACGCCGCCGTTGGTAATGGTGAAGTTACCGCCGGTCAGGTCGTCTACGGTCAGCTTGCCGTCACGGCCTTTCACCGCCAACTCTTTAATATTCTTTTCGATATCCGCCATGCCCAGCAGGTCAACGTCACGCAGAACCGGGGTGACCAGGCCGCGTGGAGTGGATACGGCCATGCTGACGTCGAAGTAGTTGTGGTACACCACGTCGTCGCCATCGATAGAGGCGTTCACTTCCGGATAGCGTTTCAGCGCTTCCACGACCGCTTTCACGTAGAAGGACATAAAGCCCAGACGGATGCCGTGACGTTTTTCGAACGCGTCGCCGTACTGCTTACGCAGATCCATGATTGGCTTCATGTTGACTTCGTTGAACGTGGTCAGCATGGCGGTGGAGTTTTTCGCTTCCAGCAGACGCTCGGCCACGCGTTTACGCAGGCGGGTCATCGGGACGCGTTTTTCAGAGCGGTGGCCCAGCTGCGGCGCCGGCGCGGCTGCCGGGGCAGCGGCTGGCGCTTTGGCTTCTGCCGCCGCCGGGGCTTTCGCCAGATGTTTCTCGACATCTTCGCGGGTCAGGCGGCCGCCGACGCCGGTGCCTTTGATGGCCGCCGCGTCGAGGTTGTGTTCAGCCAGCAGACGACGGATCGCCGGGCTCAGCGCATCGTTGTTCTGCTCTTCCAGAGAGGCCTGCTGACGCTGCGCCGGCGTGGACGCTTTCGCATCGGCTTTTTCGCTGCTTTCTTTACCTGCGCTGTTACCTTCGCGCAGGCGGCCAAGGATCTGGCGAGACAGGACGGTAGCGCCCTCGTCTTCCAGCACTGCATCCAGAATGCCGTCCGCTGATGCCGGTACTTCCAGTACCACTTTGTCAGTTTCGATTTCGACCAGGACTTCGTCACGGACGACCGCGTCGCCCGGTTTTTTGTGCCAGGTGGCGACGGTTGCGTCAGCTACGGACTCAGGCAGGTCGGGAACCAGAATATCTACGCTACTCATTGTGTATCCTTTAATTAATCGACGTTCAGCGCGTCATTGACCAGATCTTGTTGCTGTTTCTGGTGAACGGACATATACCCTACCGCCGGAGAGGCGGAGGCCGGGCGGCCTGCATAACGCAGAGAGGCCCCAAACGGAATCACTTCACGGAAGTGATGCTGGCTGCAGTACCATGCGCCCTGGTTGAGCGGCTCTTCCTGGCACCAGACAAAATCATGTACGTGCGCATACGCTTTCAGCGCATCCTGCACCGCCTGATGCGGGAACGGATAGAGCTGCTCGATACGAACGATAGCGACATCTTTTTGCTCGTTTTTACGGCGCTGTTCCAGCAGGTCGTAGTAAACCTTACCAGAGCACAGCACCACGCGCTTCACAGCCTGCGGATCAAGTTGATCGATTTCACCGATGGCCGGCAGGAAAGTGCCGTTCGCCAGCTCATCCATGCTGGAGACCGCCAGCGGATGACGCAGCAGCGACTTCGGCGACATCACCACCAGCGGACGACGCATACCGCGCAGCGCCTGACGACGCAGCATGTGGTACACCTGCGCCGGCGTGGACGGCACGCATACCTGCATATTCTGCTCAGCGCACAGCTGCAGATAACGCTCCAGACGGGCGGAGGAGTGCTCCGGGCCCTGGCCTTCGTAGCCGTGCGGCAGGAGCATCACCAGGCCGCACATCCGGCCCCACTTCTGCTCACCGGAGGAGATGAACTGGTCGATCACCACCTGCGCGCCGTTGGCGAAGTCGCCAAACTGCGCTTCCCAGATGGTCAGGGTGCGCGGCTCTGCAGTGGCGTAACCATATTCAAACGCCAGCACCGCTTCTTCAGACAGCACGGAGTCCCAAACGCGGAACTGGCCCTGACCGTTATGGACATGCTGCAGCGGGGTGTAGGTTGAACCATTGGTCTGGTTATGGATCACCGCATGACGGTGGAAGAAGGTGCCGCGACCGGAGTCTTCCCCGGACAGACGCACCGGAATACCTTCGTCAACCAACGTGGCGTAGGCCAGGTTTTCAGCGCCGCCCCAATCGAACAGCTTCTCACCTGCCGCCATCGCCTGGCGGTCGGCGTAAATTTTCGCCACGCGGGACTGCATTTCGATACCTTCCGGCACCGTGCTGATGCGTTTGGCCAGCTCCTGCAGACGCTTCGGCTCCACTTTATCCGGATAGCTCTCGTCCCACTCATGGTTGAGGTACGGCGACCAGGTAAAGGAGTGCATGTTCATCGGACGCCATTCCTTCACCACGCATTCGCCGGCATCCAGCGCATCGCGGTAGAGGTTAACCTGCTCGGTAGCATCTTCCAGGGTCGCGACCTTGTCCTGCTCCAGCTTGTCAGCATAGATTTTGCGCGGAGTCGGGTGCTTTTTGATCTTCTGATACATCAGCGGCTGGGTTGCGCTCGGCTCATCGGCTTCGTTATGGCCGTGACGGCGGTAGCACACCAGGTCGATGAA
Organism: Klebsiella sp. TF21-TM; assembly: GCF_019753495.1. Taxonomy (NCBI): domain Bacteria; kingdom Pseudomonadati; phylum Pseudomonadota; class Gammaproteobacteria; order Enterobacterales; family Enterobacteriaceae; genus Klebsiella; species Klebsiella sp. TF21-TM. The sequence continues at coordinate 15,983 of NZ_JAIJYL010000010.1, forward strand.
GACATCGCGTTTGAAGGTATTGCGGAAATCCAGCGCCAGACGGGTGACGAAAGCGACCGCTTCCGGATCGTCGGCGTTGACGTGGAAAATCGGCGCCTGCACCATTTTACCGATGTCGGTGCAGTACGGGGTCGAACGCGCATCCAGCGGGTTAGAGGTCGTGAAGCCCACCTGGTTGTTGATAACGATGCGCACGGTCCCGCCCACTTCGTAACCGCGGGCTTTGGACATGTTCAGGGTTTCCTGAACCACGCCCTGGCCGGTCACCGCGGCGTCGCCGTGGATAGTGATCGGCAGAACCTTGTTGCTGCTCGGCTCGTCCAGACGATCCAGACGGGCGCGTACGGAACCGATCACCACCGGGCTGACGATCTCGAGGTGCGACGGGTTAAACGCCAGCGCCAGGTGCACCAGACCGCCTTCGGTTTCTATATCGGAAGAGAAGCCCATGTGGTACTTCACATCGCCGGTACCGAGGTGTTCTTTATGTTTGCCGGCAAACTCGTCGAACAGGTCCTGCGGTTTTTTACCCAGCACGTTGACCAGCACGTTCAGACGGCCACGGTGCGCCATGCCCAGCACCACTTCACGGGTGCCGCTCTTACCCGCATGGCGGATCATCTCTTTGAGCATGGGGATCAGGGCGTCGCCACCCTCCAGCGAGAAGCGCTTCGCCCCCGGGAATTTGGCGCCGAGGTAGCGCTCCAGCCCTTCCGCGGCAGTCAGTTCGCCGAGGAAACGTTTTTTCTCTTCCGCGGTAAAGCTCGCTTTGCCGGCTACCGATTCAATGCGCTGCTGGATCCAGCGTTTTTCTTCGGTAGAGGTGATATGCATGTATTCCGCGCCGATGGAGCCGCAGTAGGTTTGCTTAAGGGCGGCAATCAGCTCGCCCAGCTTCATCGTGTCTTTACCGATGGCAAATGAACCTACGTTATAGCTTTCCTGGAAATCGGCCTCGGTCAGATCGTGGTAGGCCGGATCGAGATCCGCCACTCTCTCTTGCTTCCACAGCCCCAGCGGATCGAGATTCGCATGCTGGTGGCCACGGAAACGGTATGCGTTGATGAGCTGCAGGACTTTAACCTGCTTCACATTGGTGTCTGGGTCGGAAATCGAAGAAGTGTAACGTGAGGCATCCTTCGCCAGTCGACGGAAATAATCACGCGTTTTGGAATGAAATTGATCCGGTTTAACTCCGGTGCCAGGTAACTGCTGGAACATTGAACGCCAGTTGGCGTCAACAGAGTCAGGATCGGTTAAGAAGTCTTCATAGAGCTGTTCTATCCAGCTCTGGTTCGAACCAGAGAGGTAAGAAGAGTCCAGCCAGGCTTTCATTGCGCCGTTCTGCATCGTGATCCCTTAAGCATTCATATGCTTATTTCGCCGTAGAAACTACCACGCACACCGAGTGCACGTGCCGGGGTTCACTTGTTGCGGACGAGTTGTGGTTTCTATCCGCTAAGGAACCTTTAAAAACTGCCATTAATCTTCGGCGTTCAGGCTGCGGTTGCGTTAGCTGCCTTCACTTACCCCGGTCACATAGTTCACTATGCTCCCGGGGATGCGTTCAGTTGCCGCCTTACCTCGCTCTGAACGCCTTGATTACTGGTACATATTTGGCGGTTTTTAAAGATTTCCTGCTATATCTATTGCCTGATGGCGCTTCGCTTATCAGGCCTACAAAATATGCTCCTGTAGGCCGGATAAGACGTTTACGTCGCCATCCGGCAACTAAAACAACTTACGCGCTGCGCTGCAGCAGCATCGACTTAATATGGCCGATGGCGCGCGTCGGGTTCAGCCCCTTAGGACACACACTGACGCAGTTCATAATGCTGTGACAGCGGAATACGCTGAAAGCATCGCTCAGGCCGTCCAGACGCTCGCTGGTTTCGGTATCGCGACTGTCGATCAGGAAGCGATACGCGGCCAGCAGGCCTGCCGGGCCGATGAACTTGTCCGGGTTCCACCAGAACGACGGGCATGAGGTCGAACAACATGCGCACAGAATACACTCGTACAGGCCATCGAGCTTCTCACGCTGCTCAGGCATCTGCAGATGCTCGCGAGCCGGAGGATTTTGCCCATTATTCAACAAGTAAGGCTTAATCTTCTCATATTGTGCATAGAATTGCCCCATGTCCACCACCAAATCACGGATAACCGGTAATCCTGGCAGCGGGCGGATAACAATCTTCTTGCCCGGCTGATTCAGCGCGGAGATCGGCGTGATGCACGCCAGACCGTTTTTCCCGTTCATGTTCAGGCCATCGGAACCGCAGACCCCTTCACGGCAGGAGCGGCGGAACGACAGCGACGGATCTTTTTCTTTCAGCTGGATCAGCGCATCCAGCAGCATCATGTCACGACCTTCTTCCGCGTCGAGGGTGTAATCCTGCATGTGCGGAGCGTCGTCAACATCCGGGTTATAGCGATAAATTGAAAACTCGAGTTTCATTTTCCTGTCTCCGCATTAATAAGTACGAATCTTCGGCGGGAATGCCGGACGCAGTTTCGGTTCCATGTTGACGCTACGACGCGTCATGGATTCCGACTCTGGCAGATACAGGGAATGGCACAGCCAGTTTTCATCATCACGATCCGGGAAGTCGAAGCGGCTGTGAGCGCCACGGCTCTCGGTACGGAAGTTAGCGGATACGGCGGTCGCGTACGCGGTTTCCATCAGGTTATCCAGCTCCAGGCACTCAACGCGCTGGGTGTTGAACTCGCTGGAGGTATCGTCGAGACGGGCGTTTTTCAGGCGCTCGCGGATCACTTTCAGCTGTTCCAGACCTTTGTGCATCGCATCGCCTTCGCGGAACACCGAGAAGTTATGCTGCATACATTCCTGCAGCGCTTTGCGGATCGCCACCGGATCTTCACCGGAACGGGTGTTGTTCCAGCGGTTGAGGCGGTCCAGCGAGCCTTCGATATCGGATTCGCTGGCGTCGCGCAGCGTGCCCTGCTCGGCGATAGACTCCTGCAGATGCAGACCCGCCGCGCGGCCGAAGACCACCAGGTCGAGCAGCGAGTTGCCGCCCAGACGGTTGGCGCCGTGGACCGATACGCAGGCGATTTCGCCCACCGCGAACAGACCCGGGATCACCACGTCTTCGCCCTTCTCATTGACGGTCAGCGCCTGGCCGGTCACTTTGGTCGGAATACCGCCCATCATGTAGTGGCAGGTTGGGATAACCGGGATCGGCTCTTTCACCGGATCGACGTGAGCAAAGGTGCGGGACAGCTCAAGGATACCCGGCAGACGAGATTCCAGAACCTCTTTACCCAGGTGATCCAGTTTCAGTTTCGCGTGCGGGCCCCACGGACCGTCGCAGCCGCGGCCTTCGCGGATCTCGATCATGATGGAACGCGCCACCACGTCACGACCCGCCAGGTCTTTCGCGTTCGGCGCATAACGCTCCATAAAGCGCTCGCCGTGTTTATTCAGCAGATAACCGCCTTCGCCGCGGCAACCTTCGGTGACCAGAACCCCGGCCCCGGCGATACCGGTCGGGTGGAACTGCCACATTTCCATATCCTGCACCGGCACGCCGGCGCGGATGGCCATCCCGACGCCGTCACCGGTGTTGATGTGGGCGTTGGTGGTGGACTGATAGATACGGCCTGCGCCGCCGGTCGCCAGCACGGTGGCGCGGGCTTTAAAGTAGACCACTTCGCCGGTCTCGATGCACAGGGCGGTACAACCCACCACCGCGCCGTCCTGGTTTTTCACCAGATCGAGGGCATACCATTCGGAGAAGATAGTGGTGTGGTTTTTGAGGTTCTGCTGGTACAGGGTGTGCAGCAGGGCGTGGCCGGTACGGTCAGCCGCCGCCGCGGTACGCGCCGCCTGCTCGCCGCCGAAGTTCTTCGACTGGCCGCCGAACGGGCGCTGATAAATACGGCCGTCGTCAAGACGGGAGAACGGCAAGCCCATATGCTCCAGCTCGAGAATCGCTTCCGGGCCGGTCTTACACATATATTCGATGGCGTCCTGGTCGCCGATATAGTCCGACCCTTTTACGGTGTCGTACATATGCCATTCCCAGTTATCTTCATGGGAGTTACCGAGCGCGACGGTGATACCACCCTGCGCGGATACGGTGTGCGAACGGGTCGGGAAAACTTTGGAGAGCAGCGCACAGGTCTGTCCGCTCTGGGAAATTTGCAGCGCCGCGCGCATACCTGCGCCGCCGGCACCGATGACAACAGCATCAAACTCTCTGACTGGCAATTTCATTACACACCCCACACCACAACAAATCCATAAAGAACGTAAGCCACCAGCGCCACAACGATAGCCAGTTGCAGAACCAGGCGCAGAGCCAGTGGTTTAACGTAGTCCGTTAACACCTGCCACATCCCGATCCAGGCATGGATAAGAATGGAAACGAGAGCCAGCAGAGTGAAGACTTTAGTGAAGCCGGAGGCAAAGAATCCGGTCCACACTTCCCATGAGATTTCACCGGTGGTAGCGAAGAAGCCAACCATGTAGATGATGTAGAGGGTCAGAACGATGGCGGTAGCACGGACCAGAATAAAGTCATGTACGCCGTTGCGTCCCAGTGCTGAGGCGTTGCTTACCATACGAGGACTCCTGCGAGAAGTGAAAGCACGACAGTAATAACAAAAGAAATCTTGGCGGAACGTTTCCCTGCTTCGAGGGTTTCGTCCAGGTAGCCAAAGTCCATCATCAGATGGCGGATACCAACAACGACGTGATAGGCCAGCGCGGTGAGAATGCCCCACATGATGAACTTCACAAAGAAGCTATCCATGATCGAGGCCGCCGTCAGAAAACCTTCAGGGGAGGAGAGGCTGGTGCCCAGCAGCCAAAGCAGAATTCCGACCGCCACGAAGGTGATGACACCGGAAACGCGATGGAGAATGGACGCTATCGCCGTGATTGGGAACCGTATCGTTTGTAGATCCAGATTGACAGGTCTTTGTTTTTTCACATTTCTTACCATGAATAACGCCCACATGCTGTTCTTATTGTTTCCTTCCTCCGGTCTGCTTGCGGGTCAGACAGCGTCCTTTCTATAACCAGAAGTCATGTTAAAACGTCTTTTCAGGCATTAAAACATCACTAAACAACGCTGGGTGGCTCGGGATTGCAGGGTGTTCCGGAGACCTGGCCGCAGTATAGGCCGTTCACAAAATCATTACAATTAACCTACATATAGTTTGTTGGGTTTTCTCCGGAACAGTGATCAAGGTCACGATAACAACATTTTTTTAATTTTTAATCACCTGATTTGACAAATATTAAACATTCTTGTTACAACCATTACCAGTTAAATGCAATAATGCTCAAAAGTTATGAGGTCATGCTTTCACCTGAGAATAAGTTATGTAACAGTGTGTCAGTATTGACCGATGTAATCAGGACAGTTATTAGTGGTATACAGGTTTTAATATTCGGACTGCTAAAACGCTGATTTGCTGTTGTTTCACCGCAGCCCTGAAGAACGTGCCATCAAGCGCCGTTGCTCTGTACCCTGCCCTTTTCGCTGACGCAGAGCTGTGTGCAACATAACAAACTGGTAACGTATACGGGCGCGGGCCGAAAGCAAATCCACCACCCGGCAGTCTTAAGCAATAAAGGCGCTAAGGAGACCATAAATGTCTGATGCTAAAGCAAAAATCACCCTGGGTGGTGACACTGCTATTGAACTGGATGTGCTAAAAGGCACGCTCGGTCAGGATGTTATTGATATTCGTAGTCTTGGTTCAAAAGGCGTATTTACCTTTGACCCAGGTTTCACATCTACCGCTTCCTGTGAATCTAAAATTACGTTTATCGATGGTGACGAGGGGATCCTGCTGCACCGTGGCTTCCCGATCGACCAGTTAGCGACCGAATCAAACTATCTTGAAGTTTGTTACATTCTGCTAAACGGTGAAAAACCGACCCAGGCAGAATATGACGAATTCAAAACCACCGTCACCCGCCACACCATGATCCATGAGCAGATTACTCGTCTGTTCCATGCGTTCCGTCGCGATTCTCACCCGATGGCCGTTATGTGCGGGATCACCGGCGCCCTGGCGGCGTTCTATCACGACTCCCTCGACGTGAATAACCCGCGTCACCGTGAAATTGCCGCCTATCGCCTGCTGTCCAAAATGCCGACCATGGCAGCCATGTGTTACAAGTATTCTATCGGCCAGCCGTTTGTTTATCCGCGCAATGACCTCTCCTACGCCGGCAACTTCCTGCGCATGATGTTCGCCACGCCGTGCGAAGAGTACGAAGTCAATCCGGTGCTGGAGCGCGCAATGGACCGTATTCTGATCCTGCACGCCGATCACGAACAGAACGCCTCGACCTCGACGGTACGTACCGCGGGCTCTTCCGGCGCTAACCCGTTCGCCTGTATCGCAGCCGGCATCGCCTCCCTGTGGGGACCGGCGCACGGCGGCGCCAACGAAGCGGCGCTGAAAATGCTGGAAGAGATCAGCTCCGTTGAGCACATTCCGGAATTTGTTCGTCGTGCGAAAGACAAGAATGACTCTTTCCGCCTGATGGGCTTTGGCCATCGTGTGTACAAAAACTACGACCCGCGCGCCACCGTGATGCGTGAAACCTGCCATGAAGTGCTGAAAGAGCTGGGCACCAAAGACGACCTGCTGCAGGTGGCCATGGAGCTGGAGCATATCGCGCTGAACGACCCGTACTTCATCGAGAAGAAACTCTACCCGAACGTCGACTTCTACTCCGGTATCATCCTGAAAGCGATGGGTATTCCGTCCTCCATGTTTACCGTTATCTTCGCCATGGCGCGTACCGTGGGCTGGATTGCGCACTGGAACGAAATGCACAGCGATGGCATGAAAATCGCCCGTCCGCGTCAGCTCTATACCGGCTACGAAAAACGCGATTTCCAGTCCGACATCAAGCGTTAATCTCGCTGTCCGGATGATAAAAACGCGCCTGATGGCGCGTTTTTTTATGCCTGACGATGAGGTCTGGCGCTGCCTGGCCGCCGGCTTAATGCTGGCAGCGCGGGCACCAGTAAAACGGCCGCGAGGAGAGCATCGTCTTCTCAATCACGCCCCCGCAGCGCTCGCACTGTTCGCCATCGCGATGGAACACCTTAAAGCGGAACAGCGCGCCGTGGTGCTTGTTGTCATCGGGCTGGCCGCGGGTACGATAAGAAAGCCGCGGGATATCGAGCAGCGCGTGCGCCAGCGCATCCAGTTGTATTGCATTCAGCTCCGAGGCCTTATGCTGCCCGGTCAGCCCCACCTGCCAGAGGATTTCCACCCGCAGATAGTTTCCCAGCCCGGCAAGAAAAGCCTGATCCAACAGCAGGCCGGAAAACTGACGATGGCGGAATTTGGCCGACAGCAGCCGCGCTTTCACCTGCTCCGCGGTTAACGTCATATCCAGTACGTCCGGACCGATGCGCAGCAAGAACGGATGGTTGGCCACCTGCTCCGCTGTGAGCATCTCAATGTCCGACGCGCTGTAGAGCAAAATCGCCTTGCTGGCGGTCTGGAGCCTGACGCGCAGCACCCGGTTAGAGGCGGGCTGTTCGCCAGCGTCAACCACGCGCCAGACGCCGTACAGCTGATTATGGCTGTACAGGGTCAGGCCGCCGGAGAAGCGGGTCAGCAGGGCTTTGCCCCGGGTGTCGATATGGGTAACCCGCTGACCAATCAGCGGGGTTTGGTAGGGTTGCAACCGGGGAAAGGCGAACCAGACGTCGGTTAAGGGTTCGTCTTTGATTGCCGCCTCCAGTGTATCCGCCGCGCGGCGGATCTCCGGACCTTCCGGCATACTGTCATCCTTTTGTCAGTGGGTGGCGCCGCCGCCCAGTTTACTGTCCACCGGCTGGCGCAGGGCCACGGCAATGGCCGTCTCCAGCGCCTCCCGCACGGTGGCGATCGCCATACTCGGCTCGCCGGGATGGGCCGCCGCCTGCGCCGGTAGCCATGGAATATGGATAAAACCGCCTCTCACCTCAGCCTGACCCTGCAGCCTGTGCAACAGGCCGTACATGACGTGGTTGCAGACGAAGGTGCCGGCGGTCTGCGACACCGAGGCCGGGATCCCGCGATCGCGCAGCGCGTTGACGATCGCTTTGATCGGCAAGGTGCTGAACCACGCCGCCGGCCCGCCGTCGACGATCGGCGTGTCGATGGGTTGCTGGCCTTTGTTATCGGGGATGCGCGCATCATCGACGTTGATCGCCACACGTTCGACGCTGATATCGACCCGACCGCCGGCCTGCCCCACCGCGATAACCAGCTTCGGCTGCAGGTCCTCTATCGCCGCGTCGAGCGCCGACAGCGCCTCGCCAAACACGCAGGGAAGCTGCCGGGCGGTCACCGGCTGGCCAGCAATCATAGTGCCGTCAAGCTGCTGCACCACTTCCCAGGAAGGGTTCACCGTCTCGCCGTCAAAGGGTTCGAAACCGGTGAGTAATACTCCCGCCACCATCCTCTCCTTCGCGGTCATGCCGATTGTCATATCTCAGCCTCAGGCTGAGCGCTGACCAGAATATGGCGCCCGGCGAACGCCGCCCGCAAACGGCGGGCAAAATCGAGGGCATGCGGACCATCACCGTGCAGACATACCGTCTGCGCCACCACATTCGCCCATTCGCCGCTGACGCTGCGCACCCGGTGGTGTTGCACCATCTCGAGGGTTTGCGCCAGGGCCTGCTCTTCGCTGTCAATCAGCGCCCCGGGCTGGCTGCGCGGCACCAGGCTGCCGTCGGCCAGATAACCGCGATCGGCAAACACCTCCTGACGCGTCGTCAGACCATAGCGCTGTCCGGCGCGGATCAATTCGCTGCCCGCCAGACCCACCAGCACCAGCTGCGGGTTAACATCGCGGACCGCGCGGGCGATCGCGTCGGCCAGCGGCGGCGATTTGGCCGCCTGGTTGTAGAGCATGCCGTGCGGCTTCACGTGCTGCAGCTCGCCGCCCTGCGCCTGAACGATCGCCGCCAGAGCGCCAATCTGATACAGCGTCTGGGCATAGACCGTTTCCGGCGGTAGATCCATCGCCGTGCGGCCAAAATTTTCCCGGTCGGGATATCCCGGATGGGCGCCCACCGCCACGCCGTACTTCAGCGCCTCGCGCACGCTCTGCACCATCAGCCCGGCGTCGCCGGCGTGAAAACCACAGGCGATATTCGCCGATGACACCAGCTGGAGCAGCGCGCTATCGTTCGCCCCGCCTTCCCCGAGATCGGCATTAAGATCAATCATCATCGTGGAGTCTCCAGGCCAGTTGTTCAAGATAACGCTGGCGATCGGCCCGCGCCTTCAGCGCCTCCTCCAGCGAGCAGGCCACGAAATGGATCGGCTGCCCCAGCGGGATCTGCGCCAGCTGGTACATATCGGCATCGATAATGCAGGCGATCCGCGGATAGCCGCCGGTGGTTTGCGCGTCGTTCATCAGCACAATGGGCTGGCCGTTGTGCGGCACCTGCACCACGCCCGGTAGCAGGCCGTGCGACAGCATTTCACGATCGGTGGTGCGTTTCAGCGGCTGCCCCTGCAGGCGGTACCCCATGCGGTTACTCTGCGGACTGAGCTTCCAGGGGGCGCGCCAGAATGACGCCTGCGAGGCCTCGTCAAATTCATGATACTCCGGCCCGGGCAGCGCACGAATGCGGTTGCCCAGCGGCAGCTGCTTGACGCCGCGCGGGGTGGTGAAGCGGCGGGCGGCTTTCCCGAGCTTCAGCTTGTCGCCATCCTGCAGGCGGCGTCCTTCCAGACCGCCAATCCCCGCCTTGAGATCCGTGCAGCGCGAGCCAAGGACCTCGGGGACCGCAATCCCGCCCGCCACCGCCAGATAGCTACGGATGCCATGCTGCGGCGTTTTCAGCACCAGCCGCTGCCCGGCCCGGTAGGCGGTGCGCCAGCCCACCCAGACCGCTTTACCGTCCAGCGTCGCTTCGCAGGCGGCGCCGGTCAGCGCAAACCAGCCGCTGCGGGCAAATTCGATCTCCACCTGGCCGAGGGTAATCTCCAGCCCGGCGGCATTCGCCTCGTTGCCAACCAGCAGATTGGCAATCACCAGCGAGGGATAATCCAGGGCGCCGCAGCGGCTGATGCCAGACTGGCGCAGGCCTTCTCGTCCACCGTCCTGTACCGAGGTGTACAGGCCGGCGCGGATCAAGGTCAACATACCCCCTCCTTTTGTGGCACAAAGCGAATTTTATCGCCCACGCGCAGTAGCGCAGGCTCCTTCCGCGCCGGGTCGAACAGCGTCAGCGCGGTGCGCCCCAGCAGCTGCCAGCCGCCGGGCGTCGCCAGCGGATAGATACCGGTTTGCGCGCCGCCGATACCCACCGATCCGGCCGGAACGAGCACGCGCGGTTCGGCGCGACGCGGTGTCGCCAGCGCCGCAGGCAGCCCGCCCAGGTAGGGAAATCCCGGCTGAAAACCAATAAACCAGACCAGATATTCCACCGAGGCGTGCAGCTCCACGACCTGTTTTTCACTCAGGCCGCTGTGCTGCGCCACTACACCGAGGTCAGGTCCGGCCTCGCCGCCGTAGACGACCGGAACAGACAGCGAGCGCGACTCAGGCTCGATCGCGAGGCTCTCCTCCCACCAGCGCTGCAGACGGTCTATCGCCTCCCACGCCACCTCCTGCGGGCGGCGGAGCACCACAGTGATATTGTTCATGCCGGGAATGGCGTCAATCACCTCTTCATGGTTTGCCAGACGCTGGGCTAATCCCCAGATCCGTTGCTGGCTTTCAAGGGTAACCGGCGGCTCCAGCTCCAACACGACAGCCGTTTCTCCTAACAGATAACAACGCGCTCGCTGCACTTTTCTCTCTCCCGTCAGGCAGGGTTAGGAATATCAATAAAGGTGACATCCAGGTCGGTGGTTTCCGTCAGCCATTCGCTGAGGGCGCGAATGCCGCCCCGCTCGGTGGCGTGGTGGCCGGCGGCATAAAAATGCAGGCCCTGCTCGCGGGCAGAGTGGATGGTTTGTTCCGACACCTCGCCGGTGATAAACGCGTCCACGCCAAAGCGCGCCGCGGCGTCGATAAAGCTCTGGCCGCCCCCGGTACACCAGGCGACGCGGCTGACGGTGTCCGGCCCGGTATCGCCGCACCACAGCGGCTTGCGTCCCAGCCGCGCTTCAATCCACGAGGCCAGCTCGAGGCCGGACACCGGCATCGACAGTTCGCCCCAGGGCACCAGGGGTTCGATTTCGCCCAGCACGTTAATCCCCAGCAGATGCGCCAGCTGCGCGTTATTGCCCAGCTCGGGATGGGCATCCAGCGGCAGGTGCCAGCCGTAGAGGTTGATATCGTTGGCCAGCAGGGTTTTCAGGCGCCGGCGCTTCATGCCGCGGATCACTGGCGATTCGTTTTTCCAGAAATAGCCGTGATGGACGATTACCGCATCCGCCTGCAGGCGGACGGCCTCATCCAACAGCGCCTGGCTGGCCGTGACTCCGGTGACGATCTTGTGCACCGTGTCGCGCCCTTCCACCTGCAGACCGTTAGGGGCGAAGTCACTGATGGCTGCGCTATTGAGCTTGTCGTTTATCAGTTGTTCCAGTTCGCTATTTTTCATCGCCACTCCAGCAGATAATCAGGGTATACAAAGGCATAACATAACCAGATCCATTCGGGTCGTCGATAGTCCGCCTCCGACACTGACGATGACTTTTTACCGAATAGCGCAATTTGTCTATTCATCCCGCCGCGCATTCGTGTATATTTATGCATTAATAAAGCATATTAAATAATCAGAAAGCCCCTCAAGCCATGAATATGACTAATTAAACGCTATTCATGCAGAACGATCGACTTTCGCTTTACGCCAGGAAACACACTTCTCATGAAGACAACATCATCGCAACCGCGGGCGATTTACTACGTCGTGGCGCTGCAAATCTGGGAATACTTTAGCTTCTACGGCATGCGCGCCCTGCTGATCCTCTATCTCACCAATCAGCTTAAATATGACGATAACCACGCTTACGCCCTGTTCAGCGCCTACTGTTCGCTGGTCTATGTGACGCCGATCCTCGGCGGCTATCTGGCCGATAAGCTGTTAGGCAACCGGATGGCGGTCATGCTCGGCGCGCTGCTGATGGCCATTGGCCATCTGGTGCTCGGGGCCAGCGAAACCGCCCCGGTCTTCCTCTACCTGTCGCTGGCGATCATCGTCTGCGGCTACGGGTTGTTTAAATCCAACGTCAGCTGTCTGCTGGGCGAGCTGTACGAACCCGCCGATCCGCGTCGCGATGGCGGTTTCTCGCTGATGTATGCCGCGGGCAATATCGGCTCGATCATCGCGCCGATCGCCTGCGGCTACGTCCAGGAGGAGTATAGCTGGGCGATGGGCTTTGCCCTGGCGGCCATCGGCATGGTGGCGGGACTGGTGATTTTCCTCTGCGGCAACCGTCACTTCCAGCATACCGCCGGCGTGAACCGCCAGGCGCTGTGCGCCCGTCGTTTCCTGCTGCCGAACTGGGGCTGGCTGCTGGTGCTGCTGGTCACTGCTCCGCTGCTGATTGCCGTGCTGTTCTGGCAGGAGTGGTCGGTATATGCCCTGATCGTGGCCACGGCCATTGGCCTCGCGGTGCTGGCGCGGATCTACCTGCGCGCTGAGACCGATAAACAGCGCAAGGATCTGCGCCTGATCGTCGTCCTGACCGCTTTCAGCCTGCTGTTCTGGGCCTTCGCCCAACAGGGCGGCAGCTCCATCAGCCTGTATATTGACCGCTTCGTTAACCGCCATATCATGAGCTACGAAGTCCCTACCGCTATGTTCCAGTCGATCAACGCCTTCGCGGTGATGCTCTGCGGCATGGTGCTGGCGTGGCTGGTGAAAGAGAGCGTCGGCGGTAATCGCACCGTGCGCATCTGGGGAAAATTTGCCCTCGGTCTGGGCCTGATGAGCGCCGGGTTCTGCATCCTAACCCTCAGCGCCCGCTGGTCGGCGGCCTATGGTCAGTCATCCATGCCGCTGATGGTGCTGGGGCTGGCGGTGATGGGTTTTGCCGAACTGTTTATCGACCCGGTCGCGATGTCGCAAATCACCCGCATTGAGATCCCGGGGGTCACCGGGGTGTTGACCGGCATCTATATGCTGCTCTCCGGGGCTATCGCCAACTATCTGGCCGGCGTTATCGCCGACCAGACCTCGCAGGCGTCATTCGACGCCGCCGGGGCGGTGAACTACTCCATTGACGCCTACATCAACGTCTTCAGCCAGATCACCTGGGGCGCGCTGGCCTGCGTCGGCGTGGTGCTGGTCATCTGGCTGTATCACTCGCTGAAGGTCAGGACCCGCCGTCTGGCGGTGGAGTAATCCCCTTTCTGGCGGCCTCCCAGGCCGCCAGCGTCTCCTGCCGCGCCTGCTTGTGATCGACTATCGGGCGCGGATAATCCAGCGTAATCCCCTGTTTATCCGCCCACGCCCACGGCTGATGCAGCGCCTTCTCCGGCACCTTTGCCAGCTCCGGCAGCCAGCGACGCATAAACACCCCCTGCTTATCAAACTTCTCGCCCTGGGTGGTGGGATTAAATATGCGGAAATAGGGCGCGGCGTCGGTGCCCGTCGAAGCCGCCCACTGCCAGCCGCCGTTGTTCGCCGCCAGGTCGCCATCAATCAGCTGGCTCATGAAATAGCGCTCCCCTGCCCGCCAGTCGAGGCGCAGATCTTTAGTCAGGAAGCTGGCGACGATCATGCGCAACCGGTTATGCATCCAGCCGGTGGCGTTAAGCTGGCGCATGGCGGCATCGACAATCGGATAGCCGGTCTCCCCGCGCTGCCAGGCCTGCAGGGCGCCATCCTCTTCGCGCCAGGCGACCTTATCGGTCCAGGCGACAAACGGCCGTCCTTTACAGAGTTTCGGATAGTAGACCATCAGATGGCGGTAAAACTCGCGCCAAATCAGCTCATTAAGCCAGGTGGCGCCTGCCCCGCCGTCCAGCGCGGCGGGGTGTTCCGTCAGCAGCCGATGCAGGCACTGGCGCGGCGACAGCACCCCGGTGGCCAGGCAGGGCGACAGGCGACTGGTCCCTTCCACGGCCGGGAAGTCGCGCTGCCCCTCATAATCCGCCGCCGGTTGCTGACAAAACGTGCGCAGCCGCGCCAGCGCCGTTTTTTCATCCGCGGCAAACAGCAGCCCATCGAACGGCGTTTGCGGATAGTTGAGCTCCGGCGGCGGCGGCGCCTGGCGGGCGGGTGCCTCGCGCGGCTTTGGCGCGGCCACGCACGCCGGCAGCCCTTCCCGCAGCCGGCGAATAAACGCATTCTTAAACGGAGTGAAGACTTTATACATTTCGCCGCCGCCGGTCAGTACGCTGCCGGGCGGCAACAGGACGCTGTCGTCAAATCCCTGGCAAATCACTTCGCTCAAGGTGTTCTCAACGGCGGCATCGCGCTGGCGTTCATTGAATTCGTACTGATAGTTGTAGAACAGATGACTGACCTGGTGCTGCTGGCAAAACTGGGCCAGCCGCTCGACGCTGGCGCTAAAATCGTCCGCCTCTTCTACCCACAACGGTATGCCACGCTCCGCCAGCGCGGCGTGCAGACTGTGCAAATGGCTGGCGATAAAAGCGGCCTGCCGCGGCGCCATATGATGCTCGCGCCACTGCCCCGGGGTGGCAATATAGAGCGCCAGCACCTGCGCCTGCGAATCGCGGCAGGCGGCGGCCAGCGCCAGGTTATCGTGAATGCGTAAATCCGTGCGTAACCAGACCAGATGGGTGGCCATATCACTCCTCATTATCCGTCAGCAAAACTCATCTCATGATCTAAGCCGGAAAAAATAGCGCGCTCCGGCAAAATAAGCACCTGCCAATTCCGCTGCGGCGCTTGCAACGAGTGTAGACAAGCGACGAAAAAAAACCGCCGGGGGCAACCGGCGGTTATTGGCTTTCATTGCAGCAGGGCGAATCAGTAGAAGTCGTGAGCGGCTTTTTCCGCCTGCGCCATCCACACCGGCTGCTCGCTGGTTTTCGACCACACCCGGTGCAGCCAGCTGTAATAGCGGGCGCGATCTTTCCAGAACAGCATCACCGGCAGCGCCGCGACGCCAGCCACGACGGCGAAAGCCCGACGCAGCAAAATAATATGAGCAGGATAAGCTTTGTACAACGCCATCATTTCTCTCCCCTTTGTCAGGCCGGCAAGTC
Source organism: Klebsiella sp. TF21-TM (assembly GCF_019753495.1). Classification (NCBI taxonomy): domain Bacteria; kingdom Pseudomonadati; phylum Pseudomonadota; class Gammaproteobacteria; order Enterobacterales; family Enterobacteriaceae; genus Klebsiella; species Klebsiella sp. TF21-TM. The sequence goes on from NZ_JAIJYL010000010.1 coordinate 31,122, forward strand.
GCGCCGGTAAAAAATTACCATGTTTGTTTGAGCAAAATAGTACCGCGTTGGTTGTAATTTTACTACTCATCCGACCACTAAAAAGCACGTATTTATACTTAATTTACATTCATCCCGTAAATTAGTTACGAAAAAGTTAAATTAATACTAACCATCAGTTAAATTGTGCCTTTGCCATTTTTATACTTTTTTTACACCGCGCCCGCGGATTTTTGCGAAATCTTTGCGCCGTAATTTCTATTCTCCTGGTAAATCAAAAACACACCCGGAGGTGGATTGTGACTGCAGGCGTACTCACTGGCGTTGGGCTGGTGTTCCTGTTACTGGCTTATCTGGTTTATGCCTTGATACATGCGGAGGCATTCTGATGGCTGCCCAGGGATTTTTATTATTAGCCAGCTACCTGCTGGTATTGCTGGCGCTGGCGCGCCCGCTGGGGATGTGTCTGGCGAGAATGGTGAACAACATCCCGCTTCCCGGCCTGGCCGGCGTCGAGCGCGTCCTGTGGCGCGTGGCCGGGATCCGCGCCGATGAGATGGGCTGGCTGCAGTATTTGCTGGCGATCCTGCTGTTTAACGCCCTCGGCGGCCTGGCGCTGTTTGCCCTGCTGATGCTCCAGGGCGTGCTGCCCTTTAACCCGCAGCACCTGCCGGGGCTGCCGTGGGATCTGGCGCTCAACACCGCGGTCAGCTTTGTCAGTAATACCAACTGGCAGGCTTACGCCGGCGAAAGCACCATGAGCTATCTCAGCCAGATGGTGGGGCTGACGGTGCAGAATTTCCTCTCCGCCGCCACCGGCATCGCCGTGGTCTTCGCCCTGACCCGCGCCTTCGCCCGACAGAAAATGTCCACCCTCGGCAATGCCTGGGTCGACCTGACGCGCATTACCCTGTGGCTGCTGCTGCCGCTCTCTCTGCTGGTGGCCCTGTTCTTTATTCAGCAAGGCGTGCCGCAGAACCTGCAGGCTTACCAGCCCTTTACCACCCTCGAAGGGGCGCACCAGCTGCTGCCGATGGGGCCTGTCGCCTCACAGGAAGCGATTAAGCTGCTGGGCACCAACGGCGGCGGTTTCTTTAACGCTAACTCCGCCCATCCGTTTGAAAACCCGACGGCGCTGACCAATCTCGTGCAGATGCTGGCCATCTTCCTGATCCCGGCGGCGCTGTGCTTCGCCTTCGGCGAGGTGGTGAGCGATCGCCGCCAGGGGCGCGCTATTCTGTGGGCGATGACGCTGATCTTTATCCTCTGCGTCGCCGTGGTGATGTGGGCGGAAACCCGCGGCAACCCGCACCTGCTGACGCTGGGCGCCGACAGCAGCCTGAATATGGAAGGTAAAGAGAGCCGCTTCGGTATTCTCGCCAGCAGTCTGTTCGCGGTGATCACCACCGCCGCCTCCTGCGGCGCGGTCAACGCCATGCATGACTCCTTCACCGCGCTGGGCGGGATGGTGCCGATGTGGCTGATGCAGATTGGCGAAGTGGTGTTCGGCGGCGTCGGCTCGGGTCTCTATGGCATGCTGCTGTTCGTTATGCTGGCGGTGTTTATCGCCGGGCTGATGGTCGGCCGCACCCCGGAGTACCTCGGGAAGAAAATCGATGTCCGGGAAATGAAAATGATCGCCCTGGCCATTCTGGTCACCCCGACGCTGGTACTGCTCGGCACGGCGCTGGCGATGATGACCGAGGCCGGCCGCGCCGGGATGTTCAACCCCGGCGCGCACGGCTTTAGCGAAGTGCTGTACGCCGTCACCTCGGCGGCCAATAACAACGGCAGCGCCTTCGCCGGCCTGGGCGCGGCGACGCCCTTCTGGAACCTGCTGCTGGCGTTCTGCATGCTGGCTGGACGCTTCGCCGTCATCATTCCGGTGATGGCTATCGCCGGCTCGCTGGTGACGAAGAAAATTCAACCGGCCAGCCCCGGTACCCTGGCCACCCACGACGCCCTGTTTATCGGTCTGCTGATCGGCACCGTGCTGCTGGTGGGCGCCCTGACCTTTATTCCTGCGCTGGCGCTTGGCCCGCTGGCCGAACACTTTTCCTTACTTTGAGCGATGCGGAGCCCCCTGTTATGAGTCGCAAACAATTAGCCCTGCTGGAGCCGACGCTGGTGCGCCAGGCGCTGCTGGATGCCGTGAAAAAACTCAGCCCGATGGTGCAGTGGCGCAATCCGGTGATGTTTATCGTCTGGGTGGGCAGCCTGTTAACCACCCTGCTGGCCATCGCCATGGCTGGCGGCGCCATGACCGGCAGCGCCACGTTTACCGCCGCCATCAGTATCTGGTTATGGTTTACCGTGCTGTTCGCCAACTTTGCCGAAGCGATGGCGGAAGGCCGCAGCAAAGCCCAGGCCAATAGCCTGAAAGGGGTGAAAAAAACGGCCTTCGCCCGTAAGCTGCGCGCCCCGCAGCATGACGCGACGGTCGACCATGTGCCGGCGGAAGACCTGCGCAAAGGCGACGTGGTGCTGGTGGAAGCCGGGGATATTATCCCCTGCGATGGCGAAGTCATCGAAGGCGGCGCCTCGGTGGACGAAAGCGCCATTACCGGCGAGTCCGCGCCGGTGATCCGCGAATCCGGCGGCGATTTCGCCTCAGTGACCGGCGGGACGCGCATCCTCTCCGACTGGCTGGTGATCCGCTGCAGCGTCAACCCGGGAGAAACCTTCCTCGACCGGATGATCGCCATGGTGGAAGGCGCCCAGCGCCGTAAAACGCCGAACGAAATCGCCCTGACGATCCTGCTGATCGCCCTGACGCTGGTGTTCCTGCTGGCCACCGCCACCATCTGGCCCTTCTCGGCCTGGAGCGGCAATGCGGTGAGCGTCACCGTGCTGGTCGCTCTGCTGGTGTGCCTGATCCCGACCACCATCGGCGGTCTGCTGTCGGCGATCGGCGTCGCCGGGATGAGCCGTATGCTGGGCGCCAACGTGATCGCCACCAGCGGCCGCGCGGTGGAGGCCGCTGGCGATGTCGATGTCCTGCTGCTGGATAAAACCGGGACCATTACGCTTGGCAACCGCCAGGCCTCCGCTTTCCTGCCGGCGCGCGGTGTGGAAGAGCGAACCCTCGCCGACGCCGCCCAGCTCTCCTCGCTGGCTGACGAAACCCCTGAGGGACGCAGCATCGTGGTGCTGGCGAAGCAGCGCTTCAACCTGCGCGAACGCGATCTGCAGTCGCTGCACGCCACCTTTGTCCCCTTTACCGCGCAAACGCGGATGAGCGGCATCAATATCGATCAGCGCATGATCCGTAAAGGCTCGGTGGACGCGATTCGCCGTCACGTAGAGGCCAACGGCGGCCACTTCCCTGCCGATGTCGAGAAGCAGGTGGAAGAGGTCGCCCGCCAGGGGGCAACGCCGCTGGTGGTTGCCGAAGGTGAAAAGGTGCTGGGGATTATTTCGCTCAAAGATATCGTCAAAGGCGGCATCAAAGAACGTTTCGCCCAGCTGCGCAAAATGGGCATTAAAACGGTGATGATCACCGGCGATAACCGCCTTACCGCCGCGGCGATCGCCGCCGAGGCCGGCGTCGACGATTTCCTCGCCGAAGCGACGCCGGAAGCCAAGCTGGCGCTGATCCGCCAGTATCAGTCGGAAGGTCGGCTGGTGGCGATGACCGGCGACGGCACCAACGACGCGCCCGCGCTTGCCCAGGCCGACGTGGCGGTGGCCATGAACTCAGGCACCCAGGCGGCGAAAGAGGCGGGCAACATGGTCGACCTGGATTCCAACCCCACCAAACTGATTGAGGTGGTCCATATCGGCAAACAGATGCTGATGACGCGCGGCTCGCTGACCACCTTCAGTATTGCCAACGACGTGGCGAAATATTTCGCCATTATTCCGGCGGCGTTTGCCGCGGTCTATCCCCAGCTGGCGATGCTGAACGTGATGGGCCTGCATTCGCCATCGTCGGCGATCCTCAGCGCCGTTATCTTCAACGCGCTGATCATCGTCTTCCTGATCCCGTTGGCCCTGAAAGGGGTGAGCTATCGCCCGCTCTCCGCCTCGGCGATGCTGCGCCGCAACCTGTGGATCTACGGCCTCGGCGGTCTGCTGGTGCCATTTATCGGTATTAAAGCCATTGACCTGCTGCTGACCCTGAGCGGTCTGGTGTGAGGAACAAACTATGTCATTGATTCGTCCAGCACTTGTGCTATTTATTCTGTTAACCCTGCTCACCGGCGGCGTTTATCCTCTGCTGACCACCAGCCTGGGACAGTGGTGGTTTAACTCACAGGCCAATGGCTCGCTGATCCGCCTGAACGGCGAGGTGCGCGGCTCGGCGCTGATTGGCCAGAACTTTACCGCCGCAGGCTATTTCCAGGGCCGCCCGTCAGCCACCGCGGAGACAGCGGATAACCCGATGGCCTCTGGCGGCAGCAACCTCGCCGCCAGCAACCCGGCGCTGGATAAGGCGGTGAGCGAGCGGGTGCAGGCCCTGCGCGCCGCGAACCCGGATGCCGACCCGCGGGTGCCAGTCGAACTGGTCACCACCTCGGCGAGCGGTCTCGATAACAACCTGACCCCGGCCGCCGCGCTGTGGCAGGCGCCCCGGGTGGCCAAAGCGCGCCAGCTGAGCGTCGACCAGGTGACCGCGCTGGTTAACCAGGCCACACAAACGCCGCTGCTGAGCTTCCTTGGCCAGCCGGTGGTCAATATACTGCAACTCAATATGGCGCTGGATGCCCTGAAGGATAAGTAAATGAGTGACGAGCCGCTGCGTCCGGACCCTGACCGCCTGCTGCAGCACACCGCCGCCCCGCATCGCGGCAAACTGAAAGTCTTCTTCGGCGCCTGCGCCGGGGTGGGGAAAACCTGGGCGATGCTGGCGGAAGCGCAGCGGCTGCGGGCCCAGGGGCTGGATATTCTGATTGGCGTGGCGGAGACCCACGGCCGGAAAGAGACCGCCGCGATGCTGCAGGGCCTGAGCACCCTGCCGCCGCGGCGGCTCGCTCACCGCGGGCGCTACGTGTATGAGTTCGACCTCGACGCCGCCCTCGCCCGCCGCCCGGCGCTGATTCTGGTGGATGAACTGGCGCACAGTAATGCCCCCGGCTCCCGCCATCCGAAGCGCTGGCAGGATGTGGACGAACTGCTGGAAGCCGGGATTGACGTCTTCACCACGGTTAACGTTCAGCATCTGGAAAGCCTGAACGACGTTGTCAGCGGGATCACCGGCGTGCAGGTGCGGGAGACCGTCCCCGATCCCTTTTTTGACGCCGCGGACGACGTGGTGCTGGTGGACCTCCCCCCTGACGATCTGCGCCAGCGGCTCAATGAGGGCAAAGTCTACATCGGCGGCCAGGCCGAGCGCGCTATCGAGAACTTTTTCCGCAAAGGGAACCTGATTGCGCTGCGCGAACTGGCTCTGCGCCGTACCGCCGATCGCGTCGATGAGCAGATGCGCGCCTGGCGCGACCGCCAGGGCCAGGAGAAAGTCTGGCACACCCGCGACGCCATTCTGCTCTGTATCGGGCACAACACCGGCAGCGAAAAGCTGGTGCGTACCGCCGCCCGCCTCGCTGCCCGTCTGGGCAGCGTCTGGCATGCGGTATATGTCGAAACGCCTTCCCTGCACCGCCTGCCGGAATCCCGGCGGCGGGCCATCCTCGCCGCGCTGCGTCTGGCCCAGGAGCTGGGCGCCGAAACCGCCACCCTCTCCGACCCGTCTGAAGAGAAAGCGGTCCTCCATTACGCGCGCGAACATAACCTCGGAAAAATTGTCATCGGCCGCCAGAGCAAACGCCGCTGGTGGGATCGCAGCGGCTTCGCCGACCGTCTGGCTCGTCACGCGCCGGACCTCGATCTGGTGGTCATCGCCCTGGATGAAAAGCCCTTCCCCCTTCCGGCGCGCGCCAGCGACACTCGTCCGGCGCTGGAGAAATGGCGGCTGCAACTGCAGGGCTGCGCGTTGGCGGTGGCCCTGTGCGCCATCATTACCCTGGTGGCCATGCAGTGGCTGATGGCCTTCGAAGCCGCCAACCTGGTCATGCTCTATCTGCTGGGGGTGGTGATCATCGCCCTGCTCTATGGCCGCTGGCCGTCGGTGCTGGCGACGGTGATCAACGTTATCAGCTTCGATCTCTTTTTTGTCGCCCCGCGCGGCACGCTGGCGGTGTCAGATGTCCAGTATCTGCTCACCTTCGGCGTGATGCTCACCGTTGGCCTGCTTATCGGTAACCTCACCGCCGGCGTGCGCTACCAGGCGCGGGTGGCGCGCTATCGCGAGCGGCGTACCCGCCACCTGTATGAAATGTCCAAAGCGCTGGCGGTGGGTCGTAGCCAGCAGGATATCGCCACCACCAGTGAGCGGTTTATCGCCTCCACCTTTCAGGCTCGCAGCCAGCTGCTGCTCCCGGACGCCCAGGGGAAACTGCTGCCCTTAACCCACCAGCCCGGGCTGACGCCGTGGGATGACGCCATCGCCCGCTGGAGCTTTGATAAGGGTCAACCCGCCGGCGCCGGCACCGATACCCTGCCCGGCGTGCCGTATCAGATCCTGCCCCTGAAGAGCGCCGCCCGCACATGGGGACTGCTGGTGGTGGAGCCGGCGAATCTGCGCCAGCTGATGATCCCGGAGCAGCAGCGGCTGCTGGAGACCTTCACCCTGCTGGTGGCCAGCGCCCTGGAGCGTCTCACCCTGACCGCCAGCGAAGAGCAGGCCCGGTTGACCAGCGAGCGCGAAAGCCTGCGTAACTCGCTGCTCGCCGCCCTGTCCCACGATCTGCGTACCCCGCTCACCGTGCTGTTTGGCCAGGCGGAAATCCTGACCCTCGATCTGGCCAGCGAGGGCTCGAAGCATGCCCCGCAGGCCAATGAAATCCGCCAGCATGTGCTCAATACCACCCGGCTGGTAAACAACCTGCTGGATATGGCGCGGATCCAGTCCGGCGGCTTTAATCTGCACAAGGAGTGGCTGACGCTGGAGGAAGTGGTCGGCAGCGCGCTGCGTATGCTCGAGCCAAGCCTCGGCGGCCAGCACGTTCAACTGGATTTACCCGACCCGCTGCAGCTGGTGCATGTCGACGGGCCGCTGTTCGAGCGGGTGTTGATCAATCTGCTGGAGAATGCCCATAAGTATGCCGGCGCCCGGGCGGACATCGGTATTCGCGCCGAAGCGGACGCCCGGCAGCTGTCGCTGGAGGTATGGGATAATGGTCCGGGGATCCCGGCGGGCCAGGAACAGGCTATCTTTGATAAATTCGCCCGCGGCAACAAAGAGTCGGCGATCCCCGGCGTCGGGCTGGGCCTTGCCATCTGTCAGGCCATCGTCGACGTCCACGGCGGGACCATCTCCGCCAGCAACCGGCCGGAAGGCGGCGCCTCATTCCGTGTTACACTGCCGGGAGAAACGCCCCCTGAACTGGAAGAGCTATCTGAGGAATTGTGATTAACGTTCTGATTATCGAAGACGAACACGCTATCCGTCGCTTTCTGCGCACCGCGCTGGAAGCCGACGGCATGCGCGTATTTGAAGCGGAAACCCTGCAGCGCGGGCTGATCGAAGCCGCCACCCGTAAGCCCGACCTCGCGATCCTCGATCTCGGCCTGCCGGATGGCGACGGCATTGATTTTATTCGCGACCTGCGCCAGTGGAGTCAGATGCCGATTATCGTCCTGTCAGCGCGTAGCGAAGAGCACGACAAAATTGCCGCCCTGGATGCCGGCGCCGATGACTACTTAAGTAAACCCTTTGGCATCGGCGAGCTGCAGGCCCGCCTGCGCGTCGCGTTGCGTCGTCACGGCGCGGCGCAGGCCGACGAGCCGGTGGTGCGCTTCGCCGACCTGGAGGTCAATATCCCCGCCCGCCGCATCCTGCGCGGCAGCGAAGAGATCCACCTGACGCCCATCGAGTTTCGCCTGCTGGCGGCGCTATTGAATAATCCCGGCAAAGTGCTTACCCAGCGCCAGCTGCTGAATCAGGTGTGGGGCCCTAACGCCGTGGAGCACAGCCATTATCTGCGGATCTATATGGGTCACCTGCGGCAAAAGCTGGAGGCCGATCCGGCGCGCCCGCAGCATCTGCTGACCGAAACCGGGATTGGTTATCGCTTTATGCCCTGAGCCCCGCCTCTGCAGTACCAGAGGCTGGCGATTTTCAACCCTTCAGAGAGCAGCAGGAAGCCTGCCAGGATCGCGAAATGCCGGACGCCGGCGGCCTGAATCAGCCACAGACCCACAGAAAGCGAGGGCTGCATAAACACCAGCCTGAGCGGCGCCTGCCCCCAGGCCAGCCACAGCCCATAGCGGCTCTGACGGAAAAAGAGGATCATCGACAGCGGGATGCTGATAATCAGCAGCACATTCAGCGGATAGAGCCAGACCGCCGCAGCGCCCCAGTCGTGCAGCAGCTGGAGATAAGCCAGCAGGTCGTCGTAAAAAGGGAGTCGGCGGTGGGCAATATTCCACCATAAGAATTGCAGGACGAAAAAGAGATCCATCCACGCCCAGAACAAAAACAGGGACTTCCGTTGTATTTTCATCGCTATCCTTGCGAAAAAAATCAGGCCCGCGAGGGGCCTGATGGTCGTGCGCCTTTAGGCGTTCTTCAGCACTTCACTGACAATCTCTACCGCTTCTTTTTCGATCAGTTTGCGATGTTCTTCGCCGAGGAAGCTTTCGCAGTAGATCTTGTAGGCGTCTTCGGTGCCTGACGGACGCGCCGCGAACCAGCCGTTGTCGGTCATCACTTTCAGGCCGCCAATCGCCGCCCCGTTGCCCGGCGCTGCGGTCAGACGGGCGGTGATCGGATCCCCCGCCAGGGTGTCAGCGCTGACCATTTCCGGCGACAGCTTAGACAACGCCGCTTTCTGCGCGGAGGTCGCGGAAGCCTGCAGACGGTTGTAGCTCGGCGCTCCAAAGCGCTCCGCCAGCTCGTTATAGTGCTCCTGCGGGTTTTTCCCGGTCACTGCGGTGATTTCCGCCGCCAGCAGGCACATGATAATGCCGTCTTTATCGGTGGACCACGGCGTGCCGTCGAAGCGCAGGAAGGAGGCCCCGGCGCTTTCTTCGCCGCCGAAACCGAAGCTGCCGTCGAACAGGCCGTCGACGAACCACTTAAAGCCCACCGGCACTTCCACCAGCTTGCGGCCCAGATCGTTCACCACGCGGTCAATCATCGCCGAGGAGACGAGGGTTTTACCGACCGCCACCTCTTTGCCCCACTGCGGACGATGCTGGAACAGGTAGTTAATCGCCACCGCCAGATAGTGGTTCGGGTTCATCAGCCCGGCTGGGGTGACAATCCCGTGACGGTCGTAATCCGGGTCGTTGGCAAACGCCAGATCGAACTTATCGCGCAGCGCCAGCAGGCCCGCCATCGCACATTCCGAGGAGCAGTCCATGCGGATGGCGCCGTCTTTATCGAGGTGCATAAAGCGGAAGGTCTGGTCTACCTGGTCGTTCACAATGGTCAGATTGAGCTTGTAGTGCTCGCCAATGCGCTTCCAGTATTCGATACCGGAACCGCCCAGCGGATCGACGCCCAGCGTCAGGCCCGCTTTCTGGATCGCCGCCATGTCGACGATATCCGCCAGGCCTTCAATAAACGGCTGCACCAGATCCTGCTCTTTGACGTGGCCGGAAGCCAGCGCCGCGTCCAGAGGAAGGCGTTTCACGCCCTGCAGGCCAGCGGCCAGCAGTTCGTTGGCGCGGTTTTCCACCACTTTGGTGACGTTGGTATCAGCCGGACCGCCGTTTGGCGGGTTGTACTTGATACCGCCATCTTCCGGCGGGTTGTGTGACGGGGTGATCACAATGCCGTCCGCCAGCGGACCGCCTTTTTTGTTATGCACCAGAATCGCGTTGGAGACCGCCGGCGTCGGGGTGAAGCCGTTGTTTTCCTGCACGATCACGTCAACACCGTTGGCGGTTAACACTTCCAGCACCGAAATAAACGCCGGCTCGGACAGGGCGTGGGTATCTTTACCGACATAGCACGGACCGGTGATCCCGTTCTTCGCACGATCTTCCGCAATCGCCTGGGCGATGGCCAGGATATGCGGTTCGTTGAAGTTGTGACGCGCCGCGCTGCCGCGATGGCCGGAGGTGCCGAATTTGACCGCATGCTCCGCATTACCGACTTCAGGCTTCAGCACGTAGTACTGAGCAGTCAGTTGGGCGACGTTAATCAAATCACTCTGTTGCGCAGGCTGCCCCGCACGTTTATCGATTGCCATTGCCTGATCCTTCTGGTGCAAATGTTAAAAAGCTAGATCGTGCCGCAAACCTTTTCAATCAGCTCCGCAGGGAACTGCATCGACTGCATGATGTGCTCAATCATGCTGCATTTACGGCCGGTATTGGTATTGGTGATCACCCACCACGGTGTACCAGGAACCTGTTTCGGTTTGGTCTGATTACCGCTTTTCAGCAGCGTACGCGCATCTTCCGCGAAGTAGACGCGCGTGCGGCCATGCAGAGACTCGGTCGCCTCGGCAAATGCTTTACTGTCCAGGGAGTAGAGGGTCGTCAACACCAGCATAAAACGGTTCACCGCGCGCTTCTGCTCGGCGTATTCATCAGATAACAGCATCTCGCGCATGGCGCGGACTTTATCTTTCGCCGGGTTAGCGGATTTCACCTCAACGGCAGGCGCGGGCGCCAGCGCCGGCGCGGCTTTGCTGACCTGTGTAGCCGGTTGGGAAACGGCGGAAAATTTCAGCATGCGCCGTAAAATGTCGGATGCGCTCTCGCCGATATGCAGAGTGTGGCTGGCAATATAGCGATAGAGTTCATCATCAACTTCAATTGTTTTCATCTTAATCCAGTGCGATATCTTTTCTGAATACAAATCGTTGGGATTATAAGTACAAATCCCAACCGCGGATAGCGTCAAACCAGGATGGCGGTAAAACTCAGAAAACTTCTGGGTCTTGCAGCCGGATGGCAGAATGTCCAACATAATACCCTAACCCGACGGAGCGAAAAAAAGAACTTTGCCATGAAATTAAATAGCCGAGCGCAATCTGCACAGAATCCGCACAACCACTCCCCGATCGTGCTGGTCCACGGTCTGTTTGGCAGCCTGGACAACCTGGGCATCCTCGCCCGCGACCTGGTCGCCGACCACGATATTCTGCAGGTCGATATGCGCAACCACGGTTTGTCGCCGCGGTCGCCAGAGATGACCTACCCCGCGATGGCGCAGGATCTGCGCGATACGCTCGACGCGCACCAGATTGAACGCGCCACCTTTATCGGCCATTCGATGGGCGGCAAAGCGGTGATGGCGCTGACCGCCCTGGCGCCGGAGCGCATCAACGGTCTGGTGGCGATCGATATCGCCCCGGTGGATTATCATGTTCGCCGCCATGATGAGATCTTCGCCGCTATCCGCGCCGTCAGCGAATCCGCCGCCAGCACCCGCCAGCAGGCGGCGCAGGTGATGCGCGAGCATCTGCAGGAAGAGGGGGTGATTCAGTTCCTGCTGAAATCTTTCGTCGACGGCGACTGGCGCTTCAACGTCCCGGTGCTGTGGGACCAGTACCCGCATATCGTCGGCTGGGAAACCATCCCGGCCTGGCCGCACCCGACGCAGTTTATTCCCGGCGGCAACTCACCCTACGTGACCGACGCCTACCGCGACGCGCTGCTGGCCCAGTTCCCGCAGGCCCGGGCCCACGTCATCGCCGGCGCCGGACACTGGGTCCATGCCGAGAAACCCGAAGCGGTGTTGCGCGCGATCCGCCGCTATCTCACGAGCATTGGCGCCTGATTGGCTAAAATATGCCCGACCGCGCCGCAGAATGCCCGCGGTCGTTGGCGCAGCCGTTCGCCTGATGTATGATGGCGCGCTATCTGCGCCGGCTAGAGCCCGGCAGCTTGTTTCCCCGAAGTCACTCAGAATCATGGCAAAAGAACAAACGGACCGTACGACATTAGATTTGTTCGCAAACGAGCGTCGCCCGGGAAGACCAAAAACCAATCCGCTGTCGCGCGATGAACAACTGCGCATCAACAAACGTAATCAGCTGAAACGCGATAAAGTGCGCGGGCTGAAGCGCGTGGAGCTAAAGCTCAACGCCGACGCGGTCGATGCGCTTAACGAACTGGCGGAAGCGCGTAATATGAGCCGCAGCGATCTCATCGAAGAGATGCTGATGACGCAATTAACCGCCCTGCGCAGCCAGGGAAAAGTCTAACTTTCCGCGAAAAATCCGCATTCATGTAGCAGAGTGTGCAGTCGGGCGTGATTGCTGTTTCCGCGTCCTTGCCAGTTCTGCTATGATTGCCGTTATCTGTGGGCATCACGTCCCTACCACATCATTTAAGTTTCAAGAGGTTATTTTACTCATGGCAATCATCGGCATCTTTTTTGGCAGCGACACCGGCAACACCGAAAATATTGCAAAAATGATTCAAAAGCAGCTTGGTAAAGATGTTGCTGATGTTCACGACATTGCCAAAAGCAGCAAAGAAGATCTGGAAGCCCACGACATCCTGCTGCTCGGCATCCCGACCTGGTACTACGGTGAAGCCCAGTGTGACTGGGACGACTTCTTCCCGACGCTGGAAGAGATCGACTTTAACGGCAAGCTGGTGGCGCTGTTCGGCTGCGGCGACCAGGAAGACTACGCAGAGTACTTCTGCGATGCGCTGGGCACCATCCGCGACATCATTGAGCCGCGCGGCGCGACCATCGTTGGCCACTGGCCGACTGCCGGCTATCACTTCGAGGCCTCCAAAGGCCTGGCGGATGACGACCACTTCGTCGGCCTCGCCATTGATGAAGACCGTCAGCCGGAACTGACCAACGAGCGCGTTGAGAAGTGGGTGAAGCAGGTGGCTGAAGAGCTGCACCTCGAAGAAATCAAAAACGCCTGATAATTAAGCGGCGCAATCGTTGAGTTGCGTCGTATTAATAGACAAAAGCAATCAAACTAATAGCTACAAGTTTTTAACTTTTAATCACATATCTGTACAATGTCCTCTGAATCTACGAGGCACGTGACGCAGTTTGTAGCTGGTGCCTCGTTTTTGACAGCAAACCAGGCCCGATGCTTGCAGTTTTCATTTACCAGTGGCAGTTCTATAATGAGACGCATTACGTCGGGTTAATTTCTGTATGACTTCCGTTGAAGGAAGTAGATCGTTTAGCAACAGGACAGATTCCGCATGACTGACAACAATACCGCATTAAAGAAGGCTGGCCTGAAAGTCACACTTCCTCGACTGAAAATCCTTGAAGTGCTGCAGGAACCGGATAACCATCATGTCAGTGCGGAAGACTTATATAAACGCCTGATCGACATGGGCGAAGAGATTGGTCTGGCGACCGTTTACCGCGTCCTCAACCAGTTTGATGACGCCGGTATCGTGACTCGTCATAATTTTGAAGGCGGTAAATCCGTTTTCGAACTGACCCAGCAGCATCACCACGATCACCTGATCTGCCTCGACTGCGGCAAAGTGATCGAATTCAGTGATGACTCTATCGAAGCGCGCCAGCGTGAAATCGCTTCCCGTCACGGCATCCGCCTGACCAACCACAGTCTGTATCTGTACGGTCACTGTGCGGAAGGTGATTGCCGCGAGGACGAACACGCCCACGACGCAGTGGAAAAGTAATTCCCTGCTTCGCCTGCTCTGAAAAGCCAACCAGCCGGTTGGCTTTTTTATGGGCGCTTCTGCCGCGCTTCCCGCTCACGTCCCGGCGGCGACCCTCGCGAGTCCCCGCTTTGTCCGGAGAGTTGATATGGAACTTCGCCAGCTACGCTATTTTACGCGCATTGTTGAAACCGGCAGCATGGGCCGCGCCGCGCTCGATCTGAATATCGGCGTCTCGGCGCTCAGCCAGCAGATCGCGCGTCTGGAAAATGAGCTGTCCATTCGCCTCCTGCAGCGAACCTCTCGCGGCGTGACGCCCACCAGCGCGGGCCTCGCTTTCTACTCACAGGCGCAGCTGGCGCTGCGTCATGCCGATGATGCCATCCTCGCCGCCCGCGAGGCGCGGCTGTCGGGCCACGTCAGCGTCGGCATGGCCCCCAGCACCGCCTCCGTTCTTGGCGTACCGTTCATCAACGCGATGCGCGAGAGCTACCCCGACGTCCGCCTGCACCTGGTGGAAAGCCTCTCCGGGAATCTGGAGCGGATGATCAACACCCGCCAGCTGGATTTAGCCATCGTCTTCCAGCAGGAGAAGATCCTGCGCTGGAGCGCCAGACCGGTGCTCGAAGAGCGCCTGTTCCTGATTGGCACCCATGCGCTGTTGGCCTCGCTGCCGGATGACCCTGTTTCCCCTGACCAGCTCACCACCCTGCCGCTGATTATGCCAAGCCAGGGCCACGGCCTGCGCGGCAGGCTGGAGGCGGTTTGCCAGCAGCACAGCCTCAGCGTTGAGGTGGTGGCGGACATTGACGGTCTGGCCCTGCTGATGCAGGCCGTGCGCAGCGGACTGGGCGCCACTCTGCAGCCCGGGGCCGCTATTTCCCATCTCGACCATCAGGCGCTGAGGGTGATCGGCATCGCTAATCCGGTCCTCAGCCGCCCCAACTTTCTGGTCAGCCTGTCGGATGATGAGCTCACCCCGGCAGGCCTTGCGGCACGGGTCATACTAAGCAAAGTCATGCGCCAGCTGGTGGAGTCCGATCGCTGGCCAGGCGCCACCCTTTACGTTAACTAAACCCCTCTTTAGCGTTACGCCATAGCGCCCCGTCGCCGTTACCGCCTACATTCCCATTACAAATTTAACAATCCATTAAATTGTAAGGGAGCCGATAATGGTGGATGTACTGGTCATTGGCGGCGGCAATGCCGCGCTATGCGCCGCCTTAACCGCCCGGGAAGCCGGCGCCTCGGTGCTGCTGCTGGAGGCGGCGCCGCGGGAGTGGCGAGGCGGCAATTCGCAGCACACGCGTAACCTGCGCTGTATGCACGATGCGCCGCAGGACGTGCTGGTCGACAGCTATCCGGAAGAGGAGTACTGGCAGGATCTGCTGCGCGTCACCGAAGGGAACACCAACGAAGCGCTGGCCCGGCTGGTGATCCGCACCTCGTCACAGTGCCGGGACTGGATGCGTCAGCACGGGGTTAACTTTCAGCCGCCGCTCTCCGGCGCCCTGCACGTGGCCCGCACCAACGCCTTTTTTATGGGCGGCGGCAAAGCGCTGGTCAATGCCTATTACCGCAGCGCAGAGCGGATGGGGGTGCAGATCCGCTACAACACGCCGGTGCAGGCTCTGGAACTGCGCAACGGTGAATTTGTCGCCGCGCTGGCGGGCGAGGAACGGATTGTCGCGAGAAGCTGCGTCCTCGCCGCCGGCGGATTTGAATCCAACCGCGAGTGGCTGCGCGAGGCCTGGGGGCAAAATGACCGCGGCGAATGGCCCGCCGATAACTTTCTCATCCGCGGCACGCGCTTCAACCAGGGGGTGCTGCTCAAGTTTATGATCGACGCCGGGGCCGATATCATCGGCGATCCTTCCCAGTCCCACTGCGTCGCCATTGACGCCCGGGCGCCGCTCTATGACGGCGGGATCTGCACCCGCGTCGACTGCGTTTCGCTGGGGGTGGTGGTCAACCGCGATGCCGTGCGCTTTTATGATGAGGGGGAAGATTTCTGGCCTAAACGCTACGCCATCTGGGGCCGACTGGTCGCCCACCAGCCAGGACAGATCGGCTACTCGATCATCGACAGCAAAGCCATCGGCCACTTTATGCCCCCCGTCTTTCCCGGCGCTCAGGCCAATACCATCGAGGAACTGGCCCGCCAGCTGGGGCTGGACGGCGAACGCTTAGCGCAAACCATCGCCGACTATAATGCCGCCTGCGCGCCGGGCCAGTTCGATCACACCCGCCTGGATAACTGCGCGACCTCTGGCCTCACGCCGGCGAAAACCCACTGGGCGCGCCCCATCGATACGCCGCCTTACTACGGCTACGCCCTGCGTCCGGGGATCACCTTCACCTACCTCGGGCTCTACGTCGACGACACCGCCGCCGTCCATTTCGCCGGTCAACCCAGCCGTAATCTGTTCGTCGCCGGGGAAATGATGGCCGGCAACGTGCTGGGCAAGGGCTACACCGCCGGCGTCGGGATGTCGATCGGCACCACCTTCGGCCGCATCGCCGGCCAGCAAGCCGCCCGGGCGGCGCAGCAGGAGAAACACCATGAAGTCGCTTGAAAAGCTGATCATTGACGCGCAGATCATCACCGAACCGGAGGCGGAAGTCGAACGGGTGATGCAGGTGTGTAACGCCTGCCGCTACTGCGAAGGGTTTTGCGCCGTGTTCCCGGCGATGACCCAGCGCCTGGCCTTTGGCAAGGCGGATATCAACTATCTGGCTAACCTGTGCCATAACTGCGGCGCTTGCCTGCATGCCTGCCAGTATGCGCCGCCGCACGAGTTCGCCATTAACGTGCCGAAGGCGATGGCCGAAGTCCGGCTCGAGACCTATCAACACTACGCCCAGCCCGCCGCCTTTGGCAGCCTGTACCGCCGGGCCGGCATGACCACCGTGCTGGCGCTGGTCGGCGGCCTGATTGTCTTTCTGCTGCTGGCGATGGGGCTCAAAGGCTCGCTGCGCCATCCGCCGCTGGCGGGCGACTTCTACCAGATATTCCCCCATAACCTGCTGGCGTGGATGTTTGGTTCGGTCTTTGTGCTGGCGATTGGCTTACTGATGAGCGGGGTGATCCGCTTCTGGCGCGAGATCTCCCCGGGCCAGCCGCAACCGATTGATATTGCGAAGGCATCCCATGATGCGCTGACGCTGAAATATCTCGACGGCGGCCACGGGAAAGGCTGCAACGAAGCCGATGACGCCTTCACCCTGCTGCGCCGCCGTTTCCACCACTGCACCTTCTACGGCTTTATGCTCTGTTTCGCCGCCACCGTGGTGGCCACGGGCTATCACTATATCGCCGGCCAGGAAGCCCCCTACCCGTTCTTCAGCCTGCCGGTGCTGCTCGGCACCCTCGGCGGCATCGGCCTGCTGGTCGGCCCGGCGGGCCTGCTGTGGCTGAACCTGCGCCGCTCGCCGCTGCACGGCGACGCGCGGCAGAAACCGATGGATCGCGGATTTATTCTGCTGCTGCTGCTGACCAGCTTCACCGGCCTGGCGCTGCTGGCGGGGCGGGATACTTCGTGGATGGGCGTCCTGCTCGCCATCCACCTCGGGGTGGTGATGGCCCTGTTCTTAACCCTGCCGTATGGAAAATTTGCCCACGGATTTTATCGCTGTGCGGCGTTACTCAAGTGGGCGATTGAGAAACGCCGCGGAAAACAGGCGGGCGTCGCCGGCGACTGACCTGCCCCTCTGCACCCGATAACAACAAGATAAAGACAATGGAGAGCACCCCCTATGACCCAACAACCCACCCGCGCCGGCACCGTCGGCGCTATCCTCCGCGTGACCAGCGGGAATTTTCTCGAACAGTTCGACTTCTTCCTGTTTGGCTTTTACGCCACCTATATCGCCCGCACCTTCTTTCCGGCGGAGAGCGAGTTCGCGGCGCTGATGCTCACCTTTGCGGTATTTGGCTCGGGCTTCCTGATGCGTCCTATCGGCGCGGTGGTGCTCGGCGCTTATATCGACAGAATCGGTCGCCGCAAAGGGCTGATGGTTACCCTGGCGATCATGGGCTGCGGGACGCTACTCATCGCCCTGGTCCCTGGCTATCAGACTATCGGCGTGCTGGCGCCGATCCTCGTGTTAGTGGGCCGTCTGCTGCAGGGGTTCTCGGCGGGCGTCGAGCTTGGCGGAGTGTCGGTCTATCTCTCTGAAATCGCTACGCCGGGCAATAAAGGCTTCTATACCAGCTGGCAGTCCGCCAGCCAGCAGGTGGCTATTATCATGGCGGCGTTGATCGGCTATGCGCTGAACGCCACGCTGGAACATGAGGAGATTGCCGCCTGGGGCTGGCGCATCCCCTTTTTTATTGGCTGTATGATCATTCCGCTGATTTTCGTGCTGCGCCGCTCGCTGCAGGAGACCGAGGAATTCCTGCAGCGTAAACATCGCCCGGATACCAAAGAGATCCTGACCACCATCGCCAGAAACTGGCGCATTATTACCGCGGGGACGCTGCTGGTAGCGATGACCACCACCACTTTCTACTTTATTACCGTCTATACGCCAACCTACGGCAGAGCAGTGCTACACCTCAGCGCCCGCGACAGCCTGCTGGTCACCATGCTGGTGGGCATCTCCAATTTTATCTGGTTACCGATTGGCGGCGCGATCTCTGATCGGATCGGTCGTCGCCCGGTGCTGATGGGGATTACCGTGCTGGCGCTGCTCACCACATGGCCGGTGATGCACTGGCTCACCGCCGCGCCGGATTTCACCCGTATGACGCTGGTCCTGTTGTGGTTTTCCTTCTTCTTTGGCATGTATAACGGCGCGATGGTGGCGGCGCTCACTGAAGTGATGCCGGTTTATGTCCGCACCGTGGGCTTTTCGCTGGCCTTCAGCCTCGCCACCGCCATCTTCGGCGGCCTGACGCCGGCTATCTCCACTGCCCTGGTCGAGCTTACCGGCGATAAAAGCGCGCCGGGATGGTGGCTGATGTGCGCTGCGCTGTGCGGGTTCATCGCCACCGCGCTGCTGTTCGTGCGCCTGAGTCGCGGCTATCAGCCGGCGGAGAGTCAGCGCTAAAAAAACAAACGGGCGGAGATAGACTCCGCCCGTTTGCCGCTGCCGTCTGGCTTAATGGGTGGTGTTATTGCTGCGGATCTCTTTCCAGATCTGGTCGCAGCGCGCTTTCACCGCCTGATCGTTACCGGTACGGGTAGCCTGGATACACTGCTGATAATCCAGTACCCGGACGCTCTCCTGGTTAGCAAACTGCTGGTGCTGTTTATCCTCTTTCAGGACATTCAGTACGCTCTGGCAGGCTTCAATTTTGTCCGGATTGCCTTCCGCCGTATTAATACAGGCGCTATAGGCATCTTTCAGTTTGGTGTCTTCTTTCGGTGCCGGCGACGTGGTGCAGGCCACCAGAGCCGATGCCATCATGGCAATAAGCAGCATTTTTTTCATTGTCGTTCTCCCAGAGGTGCGGCAGGCTCACGCCCGCCGCGCAGGCATCAGAAAATTGTGAACGGGGCGATAACCATGAACTTCACGTCGCGCTCATCCTGGAAGATGTTGCCGTAGCCGCCGCTCCAGCTCGGAATATCGGAATGGTTGTCGTACTGGGTAAAGTGCAGTTTAAACAGCGTGCCCTTCGCCCGGCCTTCCTGCACGGTATACAGCGCATCCAGGCTGTAGGCCGACTCTTTCAGACGGTAATCAGCGTCATAGTAGGCGTCCGGGGAGGACATTTTGCCCGGCTTCGCATCCCAGGCGTACACATAAGACGCGCCAAACGCCCAGCCCGGCATATCCCAGTTTTTCATGTCATACATCGCGCCGAAGAAGACCGCTTTTTCGCCGTTGGCGTTGAAGTCGGAACGGTTATCCCACCAGATATCGAGACGACCGTTGGAGGAGGCGTAGGTCGGGGTCATACGCTGCAGGAAGTAGCCCTGCTGGCCATCGGCCTTCACCCAGGTCCCTTCCAGACGCAGATCCAGCACATCCGCCACTTTATAGCCAAAGGTTAACGCCTGCAGCCATGCGGTGCCGTCATAGATGTCGTTGACCCCGCCGTTGCTGACCTTATCGCGAGTGCCGTAGAACTGGTAGCTGGTGCTCAACGGCGCGCCGGCGACGTCAAACTTGTAGCTGGCTTTAGCAAAGTACTGATCGATATAGCCCTGAGCCTGACCAAATGCCGCCTCCAGCACCAGGTCGTTTTTGAAATCATATTTGGCGCCGACGGAGTGGAGATAATCGACTTTAGTCTTCTTATCGTTCTGGTAGAAATCATCCATCTCGATATGCCATGGCGCTTTATACTCGTTCGTCCACATGTAGGAGAAACTTAACGCGCCCGCGGTGCCATAGTCGAAGTTGGCCCCGGCTTCCGCCCCCTGATAGGTACCCGGCATAAAGCTCCAGTGCGGCGCCAGCAGGGTCTGACCGGTTGGCTGGATGTAGCCCGCGCGCGCCCACGCCGGACCGTATTTGAATTTCGCAGCGGCTTTATACAGGCTGATGCCGCTCTTATCGCCGGAGTAGTCTTCGTCATAGGCTTTGTTACGCGACGAGAAGGCAATTTCGTTCGGGTGGCCGCTGTCGCCGTTCTCCGCCATTTCAATCGCGGTAAACGCCGCAATATCAAGGCCAAACATATCGGCGGCATAGCCGGACTGGAAGTCCAGGTTGGCGTTCCAGGTGGAGTGGGAAAGGTTGGTTTTGTATTTGTCGCCGTCGGTCACATCTTTACGGTCACGCTCACGCTGCCAGTAATAGATACCGCCGGTTAAAGTAGAATCATCGATAAAGCCTGCTGCGCTGGCCTGCGGAATCACAACCCAGCCCGACATCGCGGTGACGGCGGCAATAGCCAGCGCCAGCGTACTACGTTTGCCACTAAACGTACGCATGTGCATATCCTCTTTGACGTTTTAAAAGGCGAAGACCAGGGGGTCATTCGCTAAAAAAAATAAATAACACTGCAAAATGTGGGGCGGTGAAAAAGGCCGCGAAACCACTGTAGATAGACTATTTTTCGTGACGCGAATTATCAATGTTTTTCGTGAGGCAAAGCTTAAGATTATGACAAAGCGCACATAATTTATGTCGTTTTGTTACAGTCTTATCTCTGATGATTTTGTCATGGAAGTCATTGCAAAATCAGGGAAAAACGCAAAACCTGAAAGCGATTACATTGGTTTTTTGTATGAGACAGGAAATATCAGAAGCGTTATTTATTTCCGATTTGAAACAGAATTAATTCGCTTCGCGAAAATAAAAAGAGTAATTGGCTGATTCTGAAACAAAAAAAGCGCCGCAGAGTGCGGCGCTTTGAAGGTAGGGAAACGGTTATTCGCCCGCTTTCGCCCAGGTATCGCGCAGACCGACGGTGCGGTTAAACACCAGGTTGGTTGCGGTTGCATAGCGGCTGTCGAGGCAGAAGTAACCTTCACGTTCAAACTGGTAAGCTTTACCGGCTTCCGCCTGCGCCAGGCTCGGCTCCGCGTAACCCTGTTTGATCACCAGCGATTCCGGATTGATCACCGCGAGGAAATCCTCCGCTGCGCCCGGGTTTGGTACGCTGAACAGGCGATCGTAGAGACGGATCTCTACCGGCAGCGCATGCGCCGCGCTCACCCAGTGGATCACGCCTTTGACCTTGCGGCCGTCAGCCGGATCTTTGCTCAGGGTGTCGGCATCGTAGGTGCAGAAGATAGTGGTGATATTGCCTTCGGCATCTTTCTCCACGCGTTCCGCTTTGATGACGTAGGCGTTGCGCAGACGCACTTCTTTGCCCAGCACCAGACGCTTGTACTGCTTGTTGGCTTCTTCACGGAAGTCCGCGCGGTCGATCCAGATTTCCGCGCTGAACGGCACTTCGCGGCTGCCCATCTCCGGCTTGTTCGGATGGTTCGGCATCGCCACCATTTCGCTTTCGCCCTGCGGGTAGTTCTCGATAACCAGTTTCACCGGATCGATCACTGCCATCGCGCGCGGCGCGTTTTCGTTGAGATCTTCGCGAATGCATGACTCCAGCGACGCCATCTCAATAGTGTTGTCCTGCTTGGTCACGCCGATGCGCTTGCAGAATTCGCGGATGGATTCGGCGGTGTAGCCGCGACGACGCAGACCGGAGATGGTCGGCATACGCGGATCGTCCCAACCTTCCACGTGCTTCTCGGTCACCAGCTGGTTCAGCTTACGCTTGGACATCACCGTGTATTCAAGATTCAGGCGCGAGAATTCGTACTGGCGCGGGTGAACCGGGATGCTGATGTTGTCCAGCACCCAGTCGTACAGACGACGGTTGTCCTGGAACTCCAGGGTACACAGCGAGTGGGTAATGCCTTCCAGCGCATCGCTGATGCAGTGGGTGAAGTCGTACATCGGGTAGATGCACCACTTGTTGCCGGTCTGATGATGCTCAGCGAACTTAATGCGGTACAGCACCGGATCGCGCATCACGATGAACGGCGACGCCATATCGATCTTCGCGCGCAGGCAGGCCTTGCCCTCTTCGAAGCCGCCGCTGCGCATTTTTTCGAACAACGCCAGGTTTTCTTCCACGCTGCGGTCGCGATACGGGCTGTTCTTACCCGGCGCTTTCAGGGTGCCGCGATATTCACGAATTTCATCAGGAGAGAGTTCATCAACATAGGCCAGGCCTTTGTTGATCAGCTCAACCGCATACTGATGCAGCTGATCAAAGTAGTCAGACGAGTAGCAAACGTCCCCGGACCAGTGGAAACCTAACCACTGCACGTCGTTTTTAATCGACTCCACGTATTCGATATCTTCTTTCACCGGGTTGGTGTCATCGAAACGCAGGTTGCATTGGCCCTGATAATCCTGGGCGATGCCGAAGTTCAGGCAGATGGATTTCGCATGGCCAATGTGCAGATAACCGTTCGGCTCCGGCGGGAAGCGGGTGTGAACGGTGGTGTGCTTACCGGTAGCCAGATCTTCATCAATGATCTGACGGATAAAGTTAGTCGGGCGGGCTTCTGCCTCACTCATCACGGGTTCCTCAAAGCGTAAACAACGTATAACGGCACATGATCTTACAAGCAGGGCGTAGTGACAACTATTAGTTACGTAAAATAGGTATCAGAAGAGGATTATGGGGCCGATTGCTGCAAAAAAAAGCGGCGAAGGTTTCCCTTCGCCGCTGAGGCATAAACTCGACTCAGGAGCCTTACTTGCCTTTAATCTCATACAGCGGCGTCTGGCCGGCAACGACCTTACCGCTCGCCAGTATCACCAGCGCGCTGTAGTCATCGCTGTTGCTGCAGACCACCGGGCTAATCATCGAGCGCGCGTTGGCGTTGAGGAAGTCCAGATCCATTTCCAGAATCGGCTCGCCCGCCTTCACGTCCGCGCCCTCTTCAACCAGACGTTTGAAGCCCTTGCCTTCCAGCGCCACGGTGTCGATACCCATGTGGACAACGATTTCCGCACCGTTGTTGGTTTCGAGGCAGAACGCGTGGTTAGTGTTGAAAATTTTCACCACGGTACCGGCGGCCGGGGCCACCACGATGTTGCTGGTCGGTTTCACCGCGATACCGTCGCCGACGGCTTTGCTGGCGAAGGCTTCGTCCGGCACCTGTTCGAGGGCCACCACGTCACCGGTAATCGGCGAAACCAGCGACTCAACGGTCTTCGCGTTCGCTACCGCCTGCGGTTTAGCCGCGGGCGCTGCGGTGGCGACGTTGCCAGCCGGCGCGGCTGCCGCTGCCGCTACCGGGCCGCGGGTCACCACTTTTTTCATCTCATCGCCGATAGACTCTGCCTTCGCGCCGACGATAACCTGGATGGTTTGCTTATTCAGTTTCACCACCCCGGACGCGCCGAGACGTTTACAGGCGGCGTCGTTGACTTTCGCCGAATCGCCCACGGTCAGGCGCAGACGGGTGATACAGGCGTCAATCGCTTTCAGGTTGTCCGTTCCGCCCACCGCGGCGATATAGCTGGTCGCCAGCTGGGTCAGGCCTTCTTCAGTGTTGCTGTTCGCTTCTTCCGTTACCACGTCAGCGGCTTTGTCTTCACGACCCGGCGTTTTCAGGTTGAACATGCGGATCACCGCGCTGAACAGCAGGAAGTAGACGAAGAAGAACACCACGCCCATCACCAGCAGCATCCAGACGTTTTTGCTGGCGGCCGGCAGGCTGTACATCAGCACGTAGTCAATAGCGCCTGCGGAGAAGGAGAAGCCCGCATGAATGCCCAGCGCCGTTGCGATGAACAGGCTGATACCGGTCAGTACCGCGTGCAGGAGGTACAGCAGCGGAGCCAGGAACATGAACAGGAATTCCAGCGGCTCGGTTACCCCGGTCAGGAACGCGGTGATGGCAACAGACAGCAGCATACCGCCCACCATCGGACGACGCGCTTTCGGAGCGGCCAGATACATCGCCAGCGCCGCGCCCGGCAGACCAAACATCATGATCGGGAAGAAGCCGGACATGAACATCCCCGCGGTGCCGTCGCCGGCGTAGAAGCGGTTGATGTCGCCGTGGAACACGGCGCCTGCGGCGTTCGTGAACTCACCAATCTGGAACCAGGCGATGGTGTTCAGCACCTGATGCAGACCGGTCGGGATCAGCAGACGGTTGATAAAGCCGAAGATACCGGAACCCAGCGCCCCTGCGGAAACGATCCACTCGCCGCCCGCATGGATAGCGTGCTGCACCGGCGGCCAGACGTAGCCGAAGAGCGCCGCGAGGATCAAACAGAAAAAGCCGGTGGCGATCGGCACGAAGCGTTTGCCGCCGAAGAAGCTCAGGAAGTCCGGCAGCTTGATGCCGGACCAGCGATTGTACACCGCCCCTGCTACCAGACCGGTAATGATACCGGCCAGTACGCCCATGTTGATTTCCGGATTGATGGTGACCATCGCTTTGGTCATCACGAAATAACCTACTGCCCCGGCCAGCGCCGCAGAACCGGCGTTATCCTTGGACCAGCTTGACGCCACACCGATAGCAAAGATCAGCGCCAGGTTGTCGAAGATAGCCCCACCCGCTTGCGCGATGAAGGGTACATTCAACAGGTCTGGTTGCCCGAAACGCAGCAGCAATGCCGCGACCGGCAGCACTGCGATAGGGAGCTGTAACGCCCTACCCAGTCGCTGAAAGAAACCTAAAATATTCATCTTATTCCCCCTATGAGACCCCGATGAGGCTCATTTTCAAAGCCACTTTTTTATTGTGTAACAAGGTCGGTTTTATCACTTACCGGCAAAGTGTGTGAAAAATTAATTCGTATCGCAAATTAAACGGGTATTTTTTGTGATAATTATCACCAAATATCGTATTCACCCCTCCCTTAGACTGGCTAACATCGAAAACTTATTTTATCATTCAAAAAATCAACACGGATTGACCCCGGTCGGCGCAGTTGCTGCAATACTCTCCTCAGAGTGCTGGCGCCAATCCGCCAGATTCTACTTTTAACTATAGAGGTGAAGAATGAGACTGATCCCCCTGGTAACCGCTGAGCAGGTCGGTAAATGGGCTGCCCGCCATATCGTGAACCGCATTAATGCATTCAAACCAACCGCGGACCGTCCGTTCGTGCTGGGTCTGCCGACCGGCGGCACCCCGCTCACCGCCTACAAGGCGCTGGTTGAAATGCATAAAGCAGGCCAGGTTAGCTTCAAACACGTTGTCACCTTCAACATGGATGAATACGTTGGCCTGCCGAAAGAGCATCCGGAAAGCTATCATAGCTTCATGCACCGTAATTTCTTTGACCACGTTGATATTCCGGCAGAAAATATCAACCTGCTGAATGGTAACGCGCCGGACATCGATGCGGAATGCCGTCGCTATGAAGAAAAAATTCGTTCCTACGGTAAAATCCACCTGTTTATGGGCGGCGTGGGCAACGATGGCCACATCGCGTTCAACGAACCGGCCTCTTCTCTGGCGTCCCGCACCCGTATTAAGACCCTGACCCATGACACCCGTGTGGCGAACTCCCGCTTCTTCGACGGCGACGTGGATCTGGTGCCGAAATATGCGCTGACCGTCGGCGTGGGCACCCTGCTGGATGCAGAAGAAGTCATGATTCTGGTGCTGGGCCATCAGAAAGCGCTAGCGCTGCAGGCGGCAGTTGAAGGTAACGTCAACCACATGTGGACCATTACCTGTCTGCAGCTGCATCCGAAGGCGGTGATCGTCTGTGACGAACCGTCCACCATGGAGCTGAAAGTGAAGACGCTGAAATATTTCAACGAATTAGAAGCTGAAAATATTAAAGGTCTGTAATGTAGTCGCGTCCCGCGACTTTGCGCGGGACCATCTTTTTCTTTGTATGCATCATCAGGCCGGCGGCAAACGAACGTTCCCGGGCCTGATGAGGCGTATATACCGGGGGTCGTAATGTATGCATTAACCCAGGGCCGGGTTTATACCGGTCATGAAATTCTCGATGACCATGCGGTTGTTATCGCTAATGGCCTTATCGAACGTCTTTGTCCGCTGGCAGATTTGCCGTCTGACATCGAGCAGCGCTCAGTCAACGGCGCAATCCTCGCCCCCGGTTTTATCGACGTCCAGCTCAACGGCTGCGGCGGCGTGCAGTTTAACGACAGCCCTGACGCGGTCACTGTCGAAACGCTGGAGATCATGCAGAAGGCCAACGAACGCTCAGGCTGCACCAGCTTCCTGCCGACGCTGATTACCTCCAGCGACGATCTGATGAAGCAAGGCGTCCGCGTGATGCGCGAATACCTGCAAAAGCACCCGAACCAGGCGCTGGGTCTGCATCTTGAAGGACCGTGGCTGAATATCGTTAAGAAAGGCACCCACAATCCCGACTACGTGCGTAAACCGGACGCGGCGCTGGTCGATTTTCTGTGCGACAACGCCGATGTGATCACCAAAGTGACCCTCGCCCCTGAGCGCGTCGAGCCGGAAGTGATCCGCAAACTGGTCGCCGCCGGGATCGTCGTCTCCGCGGGCCACTCCAACGCCACGCTGAAAGAGGCGAAAGTGGGCTTCCGCGCGGGCATTACCTTCGCCACCCACCTGTATAATGCGATGCCGTACATTACCGGCCGCGAACCGGGTCTGGCCGGGGCGATTTTTGACGAGCCGGATGTCTACTGCGGTATTATTGTCGACGGGATGCACGTCGATTACGCCAACGTGCGCAACGCCAAGCGCCTGAAAGGCGACAAACTGTGCCTGGTCACCGACGCCACCGCGCCGGCGGGGGCGAATATTGACCAGTTCATTTTTGCCGGGAAAACAATATACTACCGCAACGGGCTGTGCGTAGATGAAAACGGCACCCTCAGCGGATCTTCCCTGACCATGATTGAAGGGGTGCGTAATCTGGTTGAGCATTGCGGTGTGGCGCTGGACGAAGTATTGCGGATGGCGACGCTCTATCCCGCGCGCGCCATTGGTGTGGACAAGCAGCTCGGCAGCATTGCGCCGGGTATGGTCGCTAACCTGACCGCCTTTACACGCGATTATAAAATCACCAAGACCATCGTTAATGGTAACGAGGTCGTCACTGAGTAAGTAAAAGTATGACAGCAGGCGGACAAGCTCAAATTGGTAACGTTGACCTCGTAAAACAACTGAACAGCGCGGCCGTGTACCGCCTGATTGACCAGCATGGGCCTATCTCGCGCATTCAGATCGCGGAACAAAGCCAGCTTGCCCCTGCCAGCGTGACCAAAATCACGCGTCAGCTTATTGAGCGCGGCCTGATCAAAGAAGTCGATCAGCAGGCCTCCACCGGGGGTCGCCGCGCCATCTCCATCATTGCGGAGACGCGTAACTTCAACGCCATTGGCGTGCGCCTTGGCCGCTATGACGCCACCCTGACCCTCTATGATTTAAGCAGCAAGACCCTGGAGGAGGAGCATTTCCCGCTGCCCGAGCGCACCCAGGAAACGCTGGAACACGCCCTGCTGAATATCATCGCCACTTTTATCGAAAACTGTCAGCGCAAAATCCGCGAGCTGATCGCCATCTCGGTGATCCTGCCGGGGCTGGTGGATCCAGAAAGCGGCGTGATCCGCTATATGCCGCACATTGCGGTGGAAAACTGGGGCCTGGTCGGGGCACTGGAAAAACGCTTCAACGTTACCTGCTTTGTCGGGCACGATATCCGCAGTCTGGCGCTGGCCGAGCACTATTTTGGCGCAAGCCAGGACTGCGAAGACTCCATTCTGGTGCGCGTGCACCGCGGCACCGGGGCGGGGATCATCTCCAACGGACGCATTTTTATTGGCCGTAACGGCAACGTGGGCGAAATTGGCCATATTCAGGTCGATCCGCTGGGCGAACGCTGCCACTGCGGCAACTTCGGCTGCCTGGAGACCGTCGCGGCGAACGCCGCCATCGAACATCGCGTTCGCCATCTGCTGGACCAGGGCTACCAGAGCCGCCTGACCCTCGATGACTGCACGATCAAAACCATCTGCAAAGCGGCCAACAAGGGCGATGCCCTGGCCTGCGAGGTGATCGAGTACGTAGGGCGTCACCTCGGAAAAACGATCGCCATCGCCATCAACCTGTTCAATCCGCAAAAAATCGTCGTCGCCGGCGAAATTGTGGAAGCCGAGAAAGTGCTGCTCCCGGCCATTGAGGGCTGCATTAACGCCCAGGCGCTAAAGGCGTTTCGTAAGAACCTGCCGGTGGTGCGCTCCACCCTCGATCATCGCTCAGCGATTGGCGCCTTCGCGCTGGTCAAACGCGCCATGCTCAATGGCACGCTGCTGCAGCGCTTGCTTGAGAGCTAATCGCCCCCCTCTACAGATAAGCGCGTCGCTCTGTCACTGGCGGGCATCGCCCGTCAGAGGTGTGAAACCGCATCGATGACGCGTATAGTTTCGTCTTTGTTAATGATTCTGGACCCACCATGACCATTCAAAACATAATTTGTGATATTGACGGCGTGCTGATGCACGATAACGTCGCCGTTCCCGGCGCTGCCGAGTTTATCAAGCGCATCCTCGATAAAGGCATGCCGCTGGTGATGCTGACCAACTACCCGTCGCAAACCGGGCAGGATCTGGCGAACCGTTTCGCCACCGCCGGGATTGAGGTGCCGGATAGCGCCTTCTACACCTCGGCAATGGCGACGGCCGATTTTCTGCGCCGCCAGGAAGGCAAGAAAGCCTATGTGGTGGGTGAAGGGGCGCTGATCCACGAGCTGTATAAAGCCGGCTTTACCATCACCGATGTCAACCCGGACTTTGTCATCGTCGGGGAAACCCGCTCCTTTAACTGGGAGATGATGCATAAGGCGGCCTTCTTTGTCGCCAATGGCGCCCGCTTCATTGCCACCAACCCGGATACTCACGGTCGCGGCTTCTACCCGGCCTGCGGCGCCCTGTGCGCCGGGATCGAGAAGATCTCCGGCCGTAAGCCGTTTTACGTCGGTAAACCCAGCCCGTGGATCATCCGCTCAGCGCTGAACAAAATGCAGGCCCACTCCGAACAGACGGTGATCGTCGGCGACAATCTGCGCACCGACATTCTGGCCGGCTTCCAGGCGGGGCTGGAGACCATTCTGGTGCTCTCCGGCGTCTCGACCCTCGACGACATCGACAGCATGCCGTTCCGCCCGTCGTGGATCTACCCTTCCGTCGCGGAAATCGATATTTTCTAATGCCAGCCACGTCTCAGGACGTGGTTGTTCATTTCTGACGCCTGCTAAAAGCCCCCCATCTAATAAAAACGGCTTATAATTGCGTATTCTTCAATAAAGCCGTTCAAAAGATACTCTTTTTTTACTATTCAACAATCGCAGTTGCGTTTTTTCTTTTTCCGGCCGTAAAACCCTTGCGCCGGCTCCCCCTTTACGGCATTTTCTTAAGCACGCACTCAGGCTTCGCCACGAGACGAAGCCAGCACAACATCAAACACGACAGGGTAATGGAGAAGGCTATGTGTTCTATTTTTGGCGTACTGGATATTAAAACTGACGCAGGCGAGCTGCGTAAAAAGGCGCTGGAGCTTTCCCGCCTGATGCGCCATCGCGGTCCGGACTGGTCTGGCGTGTATGCCAGCGACAAAGCGATTCTGGCGCACGAGCGCCTGTCGATTGTCGACGTCAACGCCGGCGCCCAGCCGCTGTACAACGCCGAAAAAACCCATGCGCTGGCCGTTAACGGCGAAATCTACAACCATCAGGCGCTGCGCGCGGAATATGGCGATCGCTATCAGTTCCAGACCGGCTCCGACTGCGAAGTAATCCTCGCGCTGTATCAGGAAAAAGGCCCGGCGTTCCTCGACGACCTGCAGGGGATGTTCGCCTTCGCCCTGTACGACAGCGAAAAAGACGCGTACTTAATTGGTCGCGACCATATCGGTATTATTCCGCTGTATATGGGCCATGACGAACACGGCAACTTCTACGTCGCCTCAGAAATGAAAGCCCTGGTGCCGGTGTGCCGCACCATTAAAGAGTTCCCGGCGGGCAGCTACCTGTGGAGCAAAGACGGTGAAATTCGCCAGTACTATCAGCGCGACTGGTTCGATTACGACGCGGTAAAAGACAACGTTACCGATAAGAACGAGCTGCGTCAGGCGCTGGAAGAGTCGGTGAAAAGCCACCTGATGTCCGACGTGCCCTACGGCGTGCTGCTCTCCGGCGGCCTTGATTCTTCGGTCATCTCCGCCATCACCAAGAAATTCGCCGCCCGTCGCGTCGAAGATCAGGAGCGTAGCGAAGCCTGGTGGCCGCAGCTGCACTCCTTCGCGGTCGGTCTGGAAGGCTCTCCCGACCTGAAAGCGGCGCAGGAAGTGGCTAACCACCTCGGCACCGTGCACCATGAAATTCACTTTACCGTTCAGGAAGGGCTGGATGCGATCCGCGACGTTATCTATCACATCGAAACCTACGATGTGACCACCATTCGCGCTTCGACGCCGATGTACCTGATGTCACGTAAAATTAAAGCCATGGGCATCAAAATGGTGCTTTCCGGCGAAGGCTCAGACGAAGTGTTCGGCGGCTACCTCTACTTCCATAAGGCGCCGAACGCCAAAGAACTGCACGAAGAGACGGTGCGTAAGCTGCAGGCGCTGCATATGTTTGACTGCGCTCGCGCCAACAAAGCGATGTCCGCCTGGGGCGTGGAAGCCCGCGTGCCGTTCCTCGATAAGAGGTTTCTTGACGTGGCGATGCGCATCAACCCGCAGGATAAGATGTGCGGCAACGGTAAAATGGAAAAACATATTCTGCGCGAATGTTTTGAATCCTATCTGCCGGCCAGCGTGGCGTGGCGTCAGAAGGAGCAATTCTCTGACGGCGTCGGCTATAGCTGGATCGATACGCTGAAAGAAGTGGCCGCGAAACAGATCAGCGACCAGCAGCTGGAAACCGCAAGCTTCCGCTTCCCGTACAACACGCCGACCTCTAAAGAAGGCTATCTGTACCGCGAGATCTTCGAAGAGCTGTTCCCGCTGCCAAGCGCGGCGGAGTGTGTCCCTGGCGGTCCGTCGGTGGCCTGCTCTTCTGCCAAAGCCATTGAATGGGATGAAGCGTTCAAAACCATGAACGATCCGTCAGGCCGCGCGGTGGGCGTCCACCAGTCGGCCTATAAATAAGCCCTGACAGGCGATGAAACGCGAAACGGACCCTCCGGGGTCCGTTTTCTTTTTGCGGGATTTATGCCGCTGAAAAACGATAAATAACCAATAATTGCCGATTATTGCAGCGAGCTGTTCGCAACCTAACCAAACAGTCACATTACAACGATTTTCCTTGAAAAAGAGGTTGACGCTCGCAGGCCCAATACGCATAATGCGCCCCGCAACGCCGATAAGGTTACGCGAAAAAAAGATGGCTACGTAGCTCAGCTGGTTAGAGCACATCACTCATAATGATGGGGTCACAGGTTCGAATCCCGTCGTAGCCACCATCTTTTTTTGCGGGAGTGGCGAAATTGGTAGACGCACCAGATTTAGGTTCTGGCGCCGCAAGGTGTGCGAGTTCAAGTCTCGCCTCCCGCACCATTCACCAGTCAGCGTTGTACGGATGGGGTATCGCCAAGCGGTAAGGCACCGGTTTTTGATACCGGCATTCCCTGGTTCGAATCCAGGTACCCCAGCCATATTTCTTCGATATTTGCGGTTCACCGCGACGGTATTGGGGTATCGCCAAGCGGTAAGGCACCGGTTTTTGATACCGGCATTCCCTGGTTCGAATCCAGGTACCCCAGCCATCGAAGAAACAGTAAGACAATTTGGCTACGTAGCTCAGCTGGTTAGAGCACATCACTCATAATGATGGGGTCACAGGTTCGAATCCCGTCGTAGCCACCATATTCGGGACGTATCGATACACATCGATAAATCCGCAAACAATTTGTTGGGGTATCGCCAAGCGGTAAGGCACCGGATTCTGATTCCGGCATTCCGAGGTTCGAATCCTCGTACCCCAGCCAAATTAAAAAGTCGTTCAGCAATGAACGCACTGTTGCGCTAAAACCGGGATAGTGACGGTTAAATGCAACAGACAATTGGGGTATCGCCAAGCGGTAAGGCACCGGATTCTGATTCCGGCATTCCGAGGTTCGAATCCTCGTACCCCAGCCACTTCAATGCAAAAAAGCCCACCTCGGTGGGCTTTTTTGTTATTGGCGTTTTGCCATCCTGGCGCATCACTGACTGCCGGGCAGGCGCTTTCCACGACGCCCCTGCCCGCGACGCCGGTTTACAAGCCTAACGCATACTTCAGCGCCTGACGCTTCAGCACCCCGGCGCGTTCGGCCGCCATCAGGCCAATATTGCGCAGCATCCGCACCGGCGCCAGGTCATTGCTGAATCCGGCGTAAAACAGATCCATCCCCGACTGCATAATAAAATTATCCGCCCGCCGCCGCCCCTGGTAGCGCTTGAGCACCGGCAGGCTGGCCCACTCTTCGCCGCGGCCGCGCGCTTGCGTCAGGATCTCCAGCAGGGCGTCGACATCACGGTAGCCAAGGTTAACCCCCTGACCCGCCAGCGGATGAATGGTGTGCGCCGCATCGCCCACCAGCGCCAGACCAGGCTGAACATACTGCAGCGCATGACGCCGGGTGAGCGGGAAGGCGCCGGCCGCCTGCGGCGTCACCCGCCCGAGACGCGCCGGGAAATGGCGGGCGATCTCCTGCTGGAGCTGGGGCATGGACATACCCTGCAGCTGACGGATCCGCGCCGGGGCGTCATACCACACCAGCGAGGCCCAGTTGTCGAACAGCGGCAGGAAAGCGCGCGGTCCGCTGGGGGTAAACTGCTGCCAGGTGCTGTCGCCGGGATCGTCGGCGCATTGGACGCTAATGAGCATACAGGATTGCTGATATTGCCAGGCATGCACGCCGATGCCGGCCATCTCCCGCACCTGAGAGCTGGCGCCGTCGGCGCCGATAACCAGCCGGGCGTGGATCGTCTCCCCGTCGCGTAAACGCAACGCCGTCTCCGCCTCGCCGCGCTGCATCGCCTCCAGTTCGCCGCCAACGCGCAGGGTAACCCCTTCGTGCGCCGTCAGCGCTTGCCACAGGCCCCACTGCAGGACCTTGTTCTCGACCATATAGCCCAGCTCCGGCAGCTTAAGCTCGGCGGCGTCAAAGGCGACGTGGGCGCTCTCCCACTCCCAGGTCTCCAGTCGACGGTAAGCGTGGACGCGCATCGCCCGCACGGCATCCCAGACGCTAAGGCTTTTCAGCAGGCCGACCGAGGCCGCGCTGATCGCCGAGATCCGCACATCGGGAGCGGATGCCGGATCGAAAGCCGGAGGCGCCGTTTTCTCAAGCACCGTCACGGTAAATCCCTGTTGCGCCAGCCCCAACGCCAGGGCGCCGCCGACCATGCCGCCGCCCACGATGGCGACATCTGTTGCGTGAATTGTCATGGCTATTATCCTTAAAGCAGAATCCGTTAAGTTTACCGGATTTTTCGCCCTCTTGCGGTGATAACGCTCGCACTGGTCAGGGGGCGACCAAAGCATTACAATACGCGCCCTGGAATGCGAAATTCACCCTGTATATATCCCCGCGTTTTGGATATCTATTACTGAGCATGAGCAAGTCAATGACAAAAAAACTCCATATTAAAACCTGGGGCTGTCAGATGAACGAGTATGATTCATCAAAGATGGCCGATCTGCTGGATGCGACACATGGGTATCAACTGACCGAAGTGGCGGAAGAAGCAGATGTGCTGTTGCTCAATACCTGCTCAATTCGTGAGAAGGCCCAGGAAAAAGTTTTCCATCAGCTTGGCCGCTGGAAGCTGCTGAAAGAGAAGAACCCGGACCTGATTATTGGCGTTGGCGGCTGCGTGGCTTCCCAGGAAGGCGACCATATTCGTCAGCGCGCGCACTATGTCGATATTATTTTCGGGCCGCAAACCCTGCACCGCCTGCCGGAGATGATTAACTCCGTGCGCGGCAACCGCAGCCCGGTGGTTGATATCAGCTTCCCGGAAATTGAAAAATTCGATCGCCTGCCAGAACCGCGCGCCGAAGGCCCGACCGCCTTTGTCTCGATTATGGAAGGCTGCAATAAATACTGCACCTACTGCGTGGTGCCCTATACCCGCGGAGAAGAAGTCAGCCGCCCGTGCGACGATATCCTGTTTGAAATCGCCCAACTGGCGGCGCAGGGTGTGCGTGAAGTCAACCTGCTGGGCCAGAACGTGAACGCCTGGCGCGGCGAGAACTACGACGGCACTACCGGCAGCTTTGCCGATCTGCTGCGCCTGGTGGCCGCTATCGACGGCATCGACCGCATTCGCTTCACCACCAGCCACCCGATCGAATTTACCGACGATATCATCGATGTCTATCGCGATACGCCGGAGCTGGTGAGCTTCCTGCACCTGCCGGTGCAAAGCGGCTCCGACCGCGTGCTGAACCTGATGGGACGCACCCATACCGCGCTGGAGTATAAAGCGATTATTCGCAAGCTGCGTGAAGCGCGTCCGGATATTCAGATAAGCTCCGACTTTATCGTCGGCTTCCCCGGCGAAACTACGGAAGATTTCGAAAAGACAATGAAGCTTATCGCCGACGTCAATTTCGATATGAGCTACAGCTTTATCTTCTCCGCCCGCCCGGGCACCCCGGCGGCCGATATGGTAGACGACGTGCCGGATGCCGATAAGAAACAGCGTCTGTATATTCTGCAGGAGCGCATCAACCAGCAGGCGATGGCCTGGAGCCGTCGCATGCTCGGCACGGTACAGCGCATCCTGGTGGAAGGCACGTCGCGCAAGAACATCATGGAGCTTTCCGGACGTACGGAGAACAACCGGGTGGTCAACTTTGAAGGCACCCCGGACCTCGTCGGCAAGTTTGTGGATGTCGAAATTGTCGATGTTTACACCAACTCGCTGCGCGGCAAAATCGTGCGCACCGAAGCGGAGATGGGTCTGCGTATCGCTGAATCACCTGAATCAGTGATTGCCCGCACCCGTAAAGAGAACGATCTTGGCGTGGGTATCTATCAGCCGTGATCCCTTCAGGCCTGTCGGTTCCGGCAGGCCTTGTAATTCCTCTCTCCGTCCCTATATCTACAGCAATGCTTGCGCCATTTTCCTGTGACGTAAATAATTTCCTGATTAGCCGGCCACGCGCCGCGTCCGGCCACCTGCGTAAAGAGGAACAGTTTGAACATAGACACTCGTGAAATTACCCTGGAGCCAGCGGATAACGCACGCCTGTTAGCCCTGTGCGGCCCGTTTGACGACAACATCAAACAGCTGGAACGTCGGTTAGGCATTGAGATCAACCGCCGTGACAATCACTTTAAACTGACCGGACGCGCCCTATGCGTGCACGCCGCCGCCGATATTCTGCGCAGCCTGTATGTCGACACGGCGCCGATGCGCGGTCAGATTCAGGATATTGAACCAGAGCAGATCCATCTGGCGATCAAAGAGGCGCGCGTGCTGGAGCAGAGCGCCGAGAGCGTGCCGGAGTACGGAAAAGCCGTCAATATCAAGACCAAGCGCGGGGTGATCAAACCGCGTACGCCGAACCAGGCGCAGTACATCGCCAATATCCTCGATCACGACATCACCTTCGGCGTGGGTCCGGCAGGTACCGGGAAAACCTATCTGGCGGTGGCGGCGGCGGTCGATGCGCTGGAGCGCCAGGAGATCCGCCGCATTCTGCTGACCCGTCCGGCCGTCGAGGCGGGCGAAAAGCTCGGCTTCCTGCCCGGCGATCTGAGCCAGAAGGTCGACCCGTATCTGCGCCCGCTGTACGACGCGCTGTTCGAGATGCTCGGCTTTGAGAAGGTGGAAAAGCTGATTGAGCGTAACGTCATCGAAGTGGCTCCGCTGGCCTATATGCGCGGACGGACGCTGAATGACGCCTTTATCATTCTTGATGAAAGCCAGAACACCACCATCGAGCAGATGAAGATGTTCCTGACCCGCATCGGCTTTAACTCCAAGGCGGTGATCACCGGCGACATCACGCAGATTGACCTGCCGCGCAGCACCAAATCCGGTCTGCGCCACGCCATCGAAGTGCTGGCGGAAGTGGATGAGATCAGCTTTAACTTCTTCCATAGCGAAGACGTGGTCCGCCATCCGGTGGTCGCCCGCATCGTGAACGCCTATGAGGCATGGGAAGCCGCAGACCAGAAACGTAAAGCAGAACTGGCCGCCGAGCGCAAACGCGAAGCCCAGGAACAGGAGCAAAAATGAGTCAGGTGATCCTCGATTTACAGCTGGCCTGCGAAGAGACCAGCGGCCTGCCGGACGAAGCCCTTTTTCAACGATGGGTCGACGCCGTCATTCCGCCGTTTCAGGAGGAGTCAGAGTTAACGATTCGTCTGGTCGACGTTGCAGAAAGCCATGAGCTGAACCTGACCTATCGCGGCAAGGATAAACCGACCAACGTCCTCTCTTTCCCGTTTGAAGCGCCGCCGGGGATTGAAATGCCGCTGCTCGGCGATCTGATCATTTGCCGTCAGGTGGTGGAGCAGGAAGCCAGCGAGCAAGGGAAGCCGCTGGAGGCGCACTGGGCGCATATGGTGGTTCACGGCAGCCTCCATCTGCTGGGCTACGATCACATCGAAGATGACGAAGCGGAAGAGATGGAAGCCCTCGAAACAGAGATAATGCTTGCTCTGGGCTATGAGGACCCGTACATTTCCGAGAAGATTGCTGAATAGCCCCCTGCCGGATGGCGGCGCTTGCGTCTCATCCGGCCGCTGTTCATGCATTTTACCCGCCTGAACCTCAGGCAACCCATGCCGTCCGGCGCTGAGTGTACGCGCGACGAGCGACATTAAATCAACATGAGAACCCAAACGACGCCATGAGCGACGACAATTCACACAGTAGTGACACAGTAAACAGCAAAAAGGGATTTTTCTCCCTGTTACTCAGCCAGCTCTTTCACGGGGAACCGAAAAACCGCGATGAACTGCTGGCGCTGATCCGTGATTCCGGGCAGAACGACCTTATCGATGAAGATACCCGTGACATGCTCGAAGGGGTAATGGATATCGCCGACCAGCGGGTCCGCGACATTATGATCCCCCGTTCACAAATGATTACCCTGAAACGCAATCAGACGCTGGACGAGTGCCTTGATGTCATCATCGAATCCGCCCACTCGCGCTTCCCGGTCATCAGTGAAGATAAAGATCACATCGAAGGGATTCTGATGGCCAAGGATCTGCTGCCGTTTATGCGCAGCGACGCCGAAGCTTTCAGCATGGAAAAAGTGTTACGGCCGGCGGTTGTCGTTCCGGAAAGCAAGCGGGTCGACCGCATGCTGAAAGAGTTTCGCTCACAGCGCTACCATATGGCGATCGTTATTGACGAATTCGGCGGCGTCTCCGGTCTGGTGACCATCGAGGATATCCTTGAGCTCATCGTCGGGGAAATTGAAGACGAATACGACGAAGAAGAAGATATCGATTTCCGCCAGCTGAGCCGCCATACCTGGACGGTGCGCGCTCTGGCCTCCATCGAAGACTTCAATGACGCCTTCGATACGCACTTCAGCGATGAAGAAGTGGATACCATTGGCGGACTGGTAATGCAGGCCTTTGGCCACCTGCCGGCTCGCGGCGAATCTATCGACATTGATGGTTACCAATTCAAGGTAGCAATGGCAGATAGTCGTCGTATCATTCAGGTGCATGTTAAGCTGCCGGATGACGCTCCCCAGCCGAAGCTGGAAGAGTAAGCGGCGGCGCTGAAGGTCACGGCCAGCCGGGAGACAGACCGTGGGCGATCCCCGGTTGTCCCCTCCCCCGGCTGGCAAACAGCATAGCCTGTGGCAACAGGCGTTAATTAACGGGACGATTAGCCTAAATGGTATTTGCCTCTCTTCTTGAACGTCAGCGCGTACGTCTGCTGCTGGCGCTGCTATTCGGAGCCAGCGGAACGCTGGCTTTTTCACCTTATGACTTCTGGCCCGCGGCGATTATTTCGCTGGTCGGTCTGCAGGCGTTAACCCTCAACCGCCGCCCGCTGCAAAGCGCCGGCATCGGCTATTTCTGGGGGCTCGGCCTGTTCGGCACGGGTATCAACTGGGTCTATGTCAGCATCGCGCAGTTTGGCGGTATGCCGGGCCCGGTTAACGTCTTCCTCGTCGTGCTGCTGGCGGCCTATCTCTCGCTCTACACCGGCCTGTTTGCCGGCCTGCTCGCCCGTCTGTGGCCCAAAACCAGCTGGCTGCGGGTGGCGATCGCCGCTCCCGTCGTCTGGCAGATCACCGAGTTCCTGCGCGGCTGGGTGCTGACCGGTTTTCCGTGGCTGCAGTTCGGCTACAGCCAGATTGACGGCCCGCTGAAAGGCCTGGCGCCGGTGATGGGCGTCGAGGCGATCAACTTCCTGCTGATGATGGTAAGCGGCCTGCTGGCCCTGGCCCTCGTACAGCGCAACGGGAAGTCGCTGGTCATTGCCGCGCTGCTGTTCGCCCTGCCGTTCCCGCTGCGCTATATCCAGTGGTATCAGCTGCTGCCGGCGCGTGCGACGCAGGTCTCGCTGGTGCAAGGCGATATCCCGCAGGCCATGAAGTGGGACGAGAAGCAGCTGGTTAACACTCTGAAAACCTATCTGACGCTGACCCAGCCGCATATCGGCCACTCGCAGCTGATTATCTGGCCCGAATCGGCGATCCCGGATCTCGAGATCAACCAGCAGCAGTTCCTCAGCATGATGGACGATCTGCTGCGCGCAAAAGACAGCTCACTGATCACCGGCATCGTCGACGCGCGTCTCAATAAGCAGAACCGCTACGACACCTACAACACCATCATTACCCTCGGCAAAGATAATCCGTACCGCTACGACTCGACCAACCGCTACAACAAGAACCATCTGGTGCCGTTCGGCGAGTTTGTACCGCTGGAGTCGATTCTGCGTCCGCTGGCGCCATTCTTCGACCTGCCGATGTCCTCCTTCAGCCGCGGTCCCTACGTGCAGCCGCAGCTGATGGCGCATAACCTAAAGCTGACCGCGGCCATCTGCTACGAGATCATCCTCGGGGAACAGGTGCGGGATAACTTCCGTCCGGACACCGACTTCCTGCTGACCATCTCCAACGACGCCTGGTTCGGCAAGTCCATCGGCCCGTGGCAACACTTCCAGATGGCGCGGATGCGCGCCCTGGAGCTGGCCCGCCCGCTGCTGCGCAGCACCAACAACGGCATTACCGCCGTCATCGGCCCGCGCGGCGAGATTCAGAAGATGATCCCGCAGTTTACCCGCGAGGTGTTGACCACCACCGTGACGCCCACCAGCGGCTTGACCCCTTACGCCCGCACTGGCAACTGGCCGCTGTGGGCGCTGACGGCGCTGCTCGGCTTCGGCGCGCTGCTGATGAGCCTGCGTCAGCGTCGCCGATAAATGCTCTGCCGGCGACGCCCGTCGTCGGCTTTTTTTTCTTCCCGTCATTTGCCACCCTGGCACAGTCATTGCTTTATTTAATCGGGTAGCGCCGTCCTCTGGCCCAGTGCAACCGGGTTGCACCATAAACGATCGGCGGTCGCGCTATTTTGGTGCAATGGAAGATATTTGCCTCCGATTGGTGCGGAGCGCTTCGCAAAAATAAACAATAAAACAGCAAAATCTTTACATTAAGCCAAACTAAATGCTAACAAACACATACAAATGCGGCACGTGGATGCGTGCCCCCAATAACAACACACACAATCACAATGGGTATCAATAGCGTCGGTGACGCTGCGGATAAGGAGTTGGATATGCAATTACGTAAACTGGCCACGGCAATGCTGGTAATGGGAATGACCGCTGGTCTGGCGCAGGCGGAAGATGCTGCCCCGGCGGCTGGCCAGAGCACTCTGGATAAGATCGCGAAAAACGGCGTTATCGTTGTCGGCCATCGCGAATCTTCCGTCCCTTTCTCTTACTACGATAACCAACAGAAGGTTGTGGGTTACTCTCAGGACTACTCCAACGCCATCGTCGATGCCATCAAGAAGAAGCTGAACAAACCCGATCTGCAGGTCAAACTGATCCCGGTTACCTCGCAGAATCGTATCCCGCTGCTGCAGAATGGCACCTTTGATTTCGAGTGCGGCTCAACCACCAACAACCTCGAGCGCCAGAAACAGGCGGCCTTCTCCGATACTATCTTCGTCGTCGGCACTCGTCTGCTGGTGAAGAAAGGCGGCCCGATCAAAGATTTCCCGGACCTGAAGGATAAAGCGGTCGTTGTCACCTCCGGGACCACCTCAGAGATCCTGCTGCATAAGCTGAACGATGAGAAAAAAATGAATATGCGCATCATCAGCGCCAAAGATCATGGCGACTCTTTCCGCACCCTGGAGAGCGGACGCGCGGTGGCCTTTATGATGGATGACGCTCTGCTGGCCGGCGAACGCGCCAAGGCGAAGAAACCGGATAACTGGGAAATCGTCGGCACCGCGCAGTCGAAAGAAGCCTATGGCTGCATGCTGCGTAAGGACGATCCGGCCTTCAAGGCGCTGGTCGATGAAACTGTTGCCCAGGCCCAGACCTCTGGCGAAGCGGCGAAGTGGTTCGATAAATGGTTCAAAAACCCGATTCCGCCAAAAAATCTTAACCTGAACTTCGAGCTGTCGGACGACATGAAAGCGCTGTTCAAATCACCTAATGACAAAGCACTGAACTAATTATAACAACCAGGGGCGGGATATCCTGCCCTCCCGATGGTTGTCACAGCACGGACAGACTATACGGCGGCTGGTCGTTCCCCAGCCGCCGCGAATACCGAAACAAGCTGGACAACCGTCTTCGAGGGTAGCAATGGCTACCCTTTTTTTTCCAGGAGTCATGTATGTCAATAGACTGGAACTGGGGGATATTCCTGCAACAGGCCCCCTTCGGCAACACTACCTACCTGGGCTGGCTGTGGAGCGGTTTTCAGATCACCGTCGCCC
This sequence comes from Klebsiella sp. TF21-TM, assembly GCF_019753495.1. Classification (NCBI taxonomy): domain Bacteria; kingdom Pseudomonadati; phylum Pseudomonadota; class Gammaproteobacteria; order Enterobacterales; family Enterobacteriaceae; genus Klebsiella; species Klebsiella sp. TF21-TM. The sequence continues at coordinate 72,007 of NZ_JAIJYL010000010.1, forward strand.
TCTCCATCTCGGCCTGGATCATCGCTTTTCTCGTCGGCTCGCTGTTCGGTATTTTGCGCACGGTGCCCAATCGTCTGCTCTCAGGGATTGGCACCTGCTATGTCGAACTGTTTCGCAACGTGCCGCTGATCGTGCAGTTCTTTACCTGGTACCTGGTGGTGCCGGAATTCCTGCCGGAAAATATCGGCATGTGGTTTAAATCGGAGCTGGACCCAAACATTCAGTTCTTTGTCTCCTCGATGCTGTGCCTGGGGCTGTTTACCGCCGCTCGCGTCTGCGAGCAGGTACGCGCCGCTATCCAGTCGCTGCCGCGCGGGCAAAAGAACGCCGGTCTGGCGATGGGGTTGACCCTGCCGCAAACCTACCGCTACGTGCTGCTGCCGAACGCCTATCGCGTTATCGTGCCGCCGATGACCTCGGAGATGATGAACCTGGTGAAAAACTCGGCCATCGCCTCCACCATCGGTCTGGCCGATATGGCCGCGCAGGCGGGCAAACTGCTGGACTACTCCGCTCATGCCTGGGAGTCTTTTACGGCCATCACCCTGGCCTATGTTTTCATCAACGCGGTGATTATGCTGATTATGTATGTGGTCGAGCGTAAGGTTCGCCTGCCTGGCAATATGGGAGGCAAATAATGTACGATTTTGACTGGAGTTCGATCGTTCCCTCCATGCCCTACCTGCTGGCGGGACTGGTGATCACCCTGAAGATCACAGTGATCGCCATCGTGGTCGGTATCGTCTGGGGCACCCTGCTGGCGGTAATGCGCCTGTCCAGCTTTTTGCCGCTGGCCTGGTTTGCTAAATCCTACGTTAACGTGTTCCGTTCCATCCCGCTGGTGATGGTTCTGCTGTGGTTCTACCTGATTGTCCCGGGCTTCCTGCAGAACGTGCTGGGACTGTCGCCGAAGACGGATATTCGCCTGATCTCGGCGATGGTGGCGTTTTCGATGTTCGAAGCCGCCTACTACTCGGAGATTATCCGCGCCGGCATCCAGAGCATCTCCCGCGGCCAGTCGAGCGCCGCGCTGGCGCTGGGAATGACCCACTGGCAGTCGATGCGGCTGGTGATCCTGCCGCAGGCCTTCCGCGCCATGGTGCCGCTGCTGTTAACCCAGGGGATCGTCCTCTTCCAGGATACCTCGCTGGTGTATGTTTTGAGCCTCGCCGACTTCTTCCGTACCGCCTCGACGATTGGCGAGCGTGACGGGACCCAGGTTGAAATGATCCTGTTCGCGGGCGGCGTCTATTTTGTGATTAGCCTCAGCGCCTCGCTGTTGGTCAGCTGGTTGAAGAAAAGGACTGTGTAATGATTACCCTGAAAAATGTTTCAAAATGGTATGGTCACTTTCAGGTGCTGACCGATTGCTCCACGGAAGTGAAAAAAGGCGAAGTCGTGGTGGTCTGCGGGCCGTCAGGCTCCGGTAAATCCACACTGATTAAAACCGTGAACGGCCTTGAGCCGGTGCAGCAGGGGCAGATTATCGTCGATGGCACCGTGGTTAACGATAAAAAGACCAATCTTGCCAAACTGCGCTCGCATGTCGGAATGGTGTTTCAGCATTTTGAACTGTTCCCGCACCTGTCGATTATCGACAACCTGACGCTGGCGCAGGTTAAGGTGCTCAATCGTGACAAAGCGTCATCGCGCAAGAAGGGTCTCAAGCTGCTGGAGCGCGTGGGCCTGGCGGCGCATGCGGAAAAATACCCGGCGCAGCTCTCCGGCGGCCAGCAGCAGCGCGTGGCCATCGCCCGTGCGCTGTGCATGGACCCGATCGCCATGCTGTTTGATGAACCTACCTCCGCGCTCGACCCGGAGATGATCAACGAGGTACTGGACGTCATGGTGGAACTGGCCAACGAAGGGATGACTATGATGGTGGTTACCCACGAAATGGGCTTCGCCCGCAAGGTGGCCAACCGGGTGATCTTTATGGATGAAGGAAAGATTGTCGAAGACGCCGATAAAGAAGCGTTCTTCGCTAACCCACAATCCGATCGCGCCAAAGACTTCCTCGCCAAAATTCTGCACTAACTTCTGCGGCGCGCACGATATCACCGTGCGCGCCTGTCAGCCCCTCCCCTTTTCAATCGCTTCCTCTCAAAGCGACAGCTTCACAACGTGAAGTAAAAATTTCACAAAGAATTCAGGGGCCGTAGAATAGATTAACCGCCACGTCATCGTTAGCATACGGCATCTTGTAATAATCCCCGTGAGTTTAAATTTCTTGAAAATAATATTTCAATTGACTTGCTATACGTCGCGCAGGCTATTTCATGCCGCGCACAACCATTAATTATAATCTTACTCAATGAAACAAACGGATATTGCTTCATGCGGACTAACACTAACAGACTGGCCATTATTTTGTGTTTAAATTTGCTCACCTGCTTTACCGCCTGGGCGGGTATTGAGGCCGCAACGGTAAACCAGGTTGAACAGGATAAAGCCCGTGAAAGCGCATTAATGCCCCATCAGCAGCAATACCAATCTTCTCGTACCCATACGAAAAAGCAAACCTTGATATTTCCCGAAGAAGCGACCTGTCGGTATATCACGAAAGTTGATATTACCTCCGAGGACAACGCAAAAACCACCGCCCTCCTCGGGAAGATCGCAGCCCAGGCGCCCGGCCATTGCCTCGGAATAGAAGGTATTCGCCTGCTGACGAACGCCTTACAAAATGAACTGATAACGCAAGGGTATATTACTTCCCTGATCGATATCCCTTCTCAGTCACTAGAAGGGGGCATACTCAAAATAACGCTGACTTATGGCAAAACGGGGCATATTGATTTTGCGCCGAAGAGCGCCACGACGAACCTGTGGACCTCCATGCCCACGCATACCGGTAAAATCCTGCGCCTCAGCGATCTTGAACAAGGGATGGCTAACCTGCAGCGGCTGCCTGGCGCCAGCGCCCATATGAAGCTGCGGCCCGGGGAACACATTGGCGAAAGTGATATTGAAATCGCCCGGGTAATGGATAAACAGTGGCAGGTTGGCGCCTGGCTTGATGACGCAGGCAGCCGCGCCAGCGGTCGCTATCAGGGCGGCGGCGCGCTATACCTTTACGATTTATCTTCATTGAACGATATTCTTTCCATCTCGGCAGGCGGCGACGTTGAATTCAACCAGCACAACGACGGCAACCATAACGGCAACCTTTACTACTCCGTGCCTTTTGGTTACTGGTCATTGAGCCTGTACGGCTCCTACAGCCAGTACCGCCAGCTGTTTAAAGGAAGATGGTCAAGCATCGACTATAAAAGTAAAAACCGTTATTACAGCGCGACCCTTAGCCGCCTGCTTTCGCATACCCGACAACAAAAAACGACCGCCGATCTGCGCATAGCAAAGAGCAGTTCGCACTACTTTTTTGGCGGCGATGAGCTGCATGTAATGCGTAAACAAAATCCTGTCTGGGAATTTACCCTGCGCCACCAGCGCTATTTTAACAATAAAATTGTCGACGCCAGCGTAGGTACTCAGCGCAGCCTGCCGTGGCTCAGCTCCGTGCCTACGCCGGAGGAAAAAGCCGGTTTATATAGCCGCCATTCGCGCATCGTTCACGCCGATATACAGGCCTTAATGCAGTTTGCCGCAACCGGCGATAAGTTTAGCTGGATGCCGCGTTTCCATGCCCAGTTCAGCCCGGATAGATTATCTTCGGACAACCAGTTTAATATCGGCAATCGCTGGACGGTTCGCGGCTTTGATGGTGAAAATACGCTTTCGGCCAATCAAGGCTGGTACTGGCGCAATGATTTTAGCTGGAATATTCCCACCCCCGACCGGCAGGTATATCTTGGTCTTGACTTCGGCCGGATCATTGGTAGCGAGCACGCCAGGCAAGGAAAAAGTCTTTCTGGCGCAGTCGGCGGCGTCCGCGGAGAAATAGCGTCTACGCAATATGACTTTTTTATCGGCACGCCCATTAGTAAACCTGACGACTTTCATAGCGATGCCATGAATATGGGCTTTTCATTACAGTGGAGGTATTAGTTTTCATCAGCACATTACTGCAATTTACTGATTCATTTTTTCATATTTAAAGGAATAAATTACATGTTTAAATTCAAGGTTTCATATGTTGCGCTGGCTGCAGCGCTAAGTTCATCCGTTGTTTATGCCGATCCCTCAAGCTATACGCATAAATCAGGGGCAAATGTTATTGATATCGAAGCCCCAAATGCCGCTGGCGTCTCGCATAAATTATATCGCGAATTTAACGTCGGCCCTAACGGCACCATATTAAACAATAGTGCCAGTGACGTTAATCACGAAACTCACGGTAATATCGCAAAGAATAACAATCTGACCAACGGCAGCGCTTCCGTCATTTTAAATGAAGTGACCTCCAATAAAATGAGTAACCTGCAGGGCTTTATCGAGGTTAACGGACAAAAAGCCGATGTCGTTATCGCCAACCCTAACGGCATCTCCTGCTCCGGATGCAGTTTTATTAATACTAACAAAGCAGTGCTGACGACAGGCCAGGTCAATCTGAGCGACACCGGTGCGATTGATAGCTATACGGTCACGCAAGGTAAAATCACCATCGGTGATAAAGGCATGAACGCCTCCTCAAACTATGCGATCTTGCTTGCGGATGCCATTGCGATTAACGGTACCCTTAACGCCGCCAGCACCGCCCTCAGCGCGGGTAACTTCACATATAATAACGCTACCGGAGAGATAGCAAACCATGGGAAAACGGCTACGGTCATGCAGATGCTCATACCGGAATATAGTATTGATATCAGCAATCTAGGCGGTATCAAGGCCAATAGCATCAGTATGGTGGGGAATACCTTAGGCCTCGGCGTGCGTAATAAAGGCGTTATTAGCGCAAACTCTATGCTTATGATGACGAGCTATGGTTCTCTGATTAATGAGGGCGCCATCAACGCGGACGGCCTTGTCGCTAATATGGTGTCTGCAGGGGATATGAAAAATAAAGGTACCATTAATAGCACCGCTTACGCTACGGCGTTGTCCAGTTTGGGGACATTAAACAATGAAGGCACTATTGCCAGCAGCAAAACACTTGGCGTAAATGCTAGCGGCGATCTCGTTAACGCGGGTACTTTTAGGGGAACTCAGATGCTATCCGTAGCCAGCGGGGGCAATCTCACTACTCGCTATGGGTCCTATATCGACACCGATGGCCAGTTAGCCGTGTCCGCCGTCAATATCGATAACGGCGGCTCAATCCTGGGCGATGTCACAAACATTGCTTTCAGCGGCAATACGCTTAACGTCACCGGCAACATCCGGGCTAACTCCAGCCTGACCGTGCAAGCTAAAAAGGATGACAACATCACTTCGGGGAAGATATATAACAAAGGTCGCATTGAAGGTAATGATGTATCCATAGTGACTAACGGTAATCTGGATCAGGAGGGGAATATTGTTGGTCAACATTCCCTGTCGATTAAAGGCGATGTGATCGATAATACTTATTATATTTACGGCGACACGCTGAACATCGAGAGTAACTACCTGCGGAACAGGGCAACGATCGACGGGAATGCTGTCAACATCACCGCGAATAACGGCATACTTAATGAGGGTCAAATGATGAGTAGCGGGGACATGACTCTGTATACGCAACAAACCGCTGACATCACCAACTATAAAACGATTAAGGCGAATGGTTCCCTGACGATGACCACCCGGTATGTCAAAAATGGTGGCTACCGCTGCGGTTTCCTGAACCTTTCAATTTGTAATGCAGGTTCTCTTTCTGCTGATAAGTTAGTGGTCAATTCTTACCATAACTACGCCTCTGACATGGGTGGTCGCCAGCAGTATAAGCAGGCAGAAATAAATACTATTCGTTGACAATAAGCGATGCGCTGGCGACAGCGCATCGCCGATGAGTCTCCGCAAATGACATAGCCTTGTTATCAGACAGCGCCCACGCCCCATTAGCAAGCGCACCGCGCATCTTATTCCAAATTAATTTGGTCAATATCATACGCTGAGCTGGCTGCGATACGCTGCGCGTTATGCTCCACGATAATCCGTGGCGGTGTAAAAAATATGAGCATAACACCAATAAATCTATAAGGTTTATATTGCCCCATTAGATTTATCATTAATTATTTTTTCACCGGCCCGGCGCAATCATTCAGCACCGGGCCCGATCGATCAGGGCTCAAACGGGCGACGCTGGAACTGATCGTGGCCGCACTTCGGACAGCGCGGTAGCACATCCGGGGTATACACCGCCAGGTGATAGTGACACTTCTCACACACCAGGTTGCCTAAACCGACCACTTCGCCGCTGTGGTATACGCCGTGATGATTCAGATCCTGAAAAACCTCCCGCCACTCAAGCTGGGTTTTGTCAGTGATATCGGCCAGCTCCTGCCACAGGCTCTCTTTGATCACCCGCATAAACACGCTGTCGCTCTCGTCTTCATGACTCTCTTCGTAGCTGCGGGCAAACTCCTCAAGATCGCGCTTGACCGCGGCTATCACCGACTCAATCTCGCTCTGCGTCAGATCGCCGGCGCGGACAATTTTATCGCGTGCCTGCGTCACCAGCGCGTCAATATCGCGTTCTCCATGGCGGAGCCGTTCGCTGAGCGAGGAGACCAGTTCACGGTAATATTGAGCAACCTTGTTCATCATTTCGCCTCCGGTGTGGTTAACGTCTTCTGATAATAGACCTTATTCCTCTCCCGCTGTGTCTGACAAGCCACAGACTCGCGAAATAATCTGCCCAGCTTTTGCCGATGTTGATGTGCGAAAAGCTGTTTTGACGTTGGCGTTTGGGCTATGCTATGCCGATCTGAAATAACACATCCATTGGCTACATTTTGTAGCTGTATTGAAAACAGGACCACTGGCTGCCATGCAAGAGCAATACCGCCCGGAAGAGATAGAATCGAAAGTCCAGCTTCACTGGGACGAAAATCGTACATTTGAAGTAACTGAAGACGAGAGCAAAGAGAAGTATTACTGCCTGTCGATGCTTCCTTATCCTTCTGGTCGACTACACATGGGTCACGTGCGTAACTACACCATCGGCGACGTGATTGCCCGCTATCAGCGTATGCTGGGTAAAAACGTCCTGCAGCCGATTGGCTGGGATGCGTTCGGTCTGCCTGCGGAAGGCGCGGCGGTAAAAAACAACACCGCGCCAGCGCCGTGGACCTACGACAACATCGCCTACATGAAAAACCAGCTCAAAATGCTGGGCTTCGGCTATGACTGGAGCCGCGAGCTGGCGACCTGCACCCCGGAATACTACCGCTGGGAGCAGAAGTTCTTCACCGAGCTGTACAAAAAAGGCCTGGTGTACAAAAAAACCTCCGCGGTGAACTGGTGCCCGAACGACCAGACCGTACTGGCCAACGAGCAGGTTATCGACGGCTGCTGCTGGCGCTGCGACACCAAAGTCGAGCGTAAAGAGATCCCGCAGTGGTTTATTAAAATCACCGCCTACGCCGATGAGCTGTTGAACGATCTGGATAAGCTGGACCACTGGCCGGACACCGTGAAGACCATGCAGCGCAACTGGATCGGCCGTTCTGAAGGGGTGGAAATCTCCTTTGACGTTAACCATTACGCCGACAAGCTGACCGTCTACACCACCCGCCCGGACACCTTTATGGGCTGTACCTACCTGGCGGTCGCTGCGGGTCACCCGCTGGCGCAGCAGGCTGCGGCCAACAATCCGGCGCTGGCCACCTTCATCGACGAATGCCGCAACACCAAAGTGGCGGAAGCCGACATGGCGACGATGGAGAAAAAAGGCGTCGATACCGGCTTTAAAGCTATCCACCCGCTGACTGGCGAAGAAATTCCGGTATGGGCGGCTAACTTCGTGCTGATGGAGTACGGCACCGGCGCGGTGATGGCCGTTCCGGGTCACGACCAGCGCGACTACGAGTTCGCCAGCAAATACGGGCTGAACATCAAGCCGGTGATCCTCGCCGCCGACGGTTCTGAGCCAGATCTCTCGGAGCAGGCGCTGACCGAGAAAGGCGTCCTGTTTAACTCCGGCGAGTTCAGCGGCCTCGATTATGAAGCGGGCTTCAACGCCATTGCCGACAAACTGGCAGCCATGGGCGTCGGCGAGCGTAAAATTAACTACCGCCTGCGCGACTGGGGCGTGTCCCGTCAGCGCTACTGGGGCGCGCCGATCCCGATGGTCACCCTGGAAGACGGCACCGTGCTGCCGACCCCGGAAGATCAGCTGCCGGTGATCCTGCCGGAAGACGTGGTCATGGACGGCATCACCAGCCCGATCAAAGCCGATCCTGAATGGGCCAAGACCACGGTTAACGGCCAGCCGGCGCTGCGCGAAACCGACACCTTCGACACCTTTATGGAATCCTCCTGGTACTATGCGCGCTACACCTGCCCGCAGTATCAGGAAGGGATGCTGGATTCGCAAGCGGCCAACTACTGGCTGCCGGTCGATATCTACATCGGCGGTATCGAACACGCGATCATGCACCTGCTCTACTTCCGCTTCTTCCACAAGCTGATGCGCGACGCGGGTATGGTCAACTCCGATGAGCCGGCGAAACAGCTGCTGTGCCAGGGCATGGTGCTGGCTGACGCTTTCTACTACGTAGGCGAAAACGGCGAACGTAACTGGGTCTCCCCGGTTGACGCCATCGTCGAACGTGACGAAAAAGGCCGTATCGTTAAGGCCAAAGACGCGGCGGGCCACGAGCTGGTGTACACCGGCATGAGCAAGATGTCCAAGTCGAAAAACAACGGCATCGACCCGCAGGTCATGGTTGAGCGCTACGGCGCGGATACCGTGCGTCTGTTCATGATGTTCGCCTCCCCGGCGGATATGACCCTCGAGTGGCAGGAATCTGGCGTCGAAGGGGCGAACCGCTTCCTGAAACGCGTCTGGAAGCTGGTCTACGAACACACCACCAAAGGGGACGTTGCGGCCCTGAACGTGGCGGCGCTGAGTGAAGATCAGAAAGCGCTGCGTCGCGATATCCACAAAACCATCGCCAAAGTGACCGATGACATCGGTCGTCGTCAGACCTTCAACACCGCCATCGCGGCGATCATGGAGCTGATGAACAAGCTGGCGAAAGCGCCGCAGGAAGATGAGCAGGATCGCGCTCTGATGCAGGAAGCCCTGCTGGCGGTCGTGCGTATGCTCAACCCGTTCACCCCGCACGCCAGCTTCACCCTGTGGCGTGAGCTGAACGGTGAAGGCGATATCGACAACGCGCCGTGGCCGGTGGCAGATGAAAGCGCGATGGTGGAAGACAGCACCCTCGTCGTCGTCCAGGTCAACGGCAAAGTTCGTGGTAAAATTACCGTTGCGGTAGACGCAACTGAAGAGCAGGTCCGCGAGCGCGCCGGCCAGGAGCATCTGGTGGCGAAGTATCTCGACGGCAAAACCGTGCGTAAAGTGATTTACGTTCCGGGTAAACTGCTCAATCTGGTCGTTGGCTAAGCGCGGGAGGAAGCGTGCGATATCTGGTAACAATGTTGTTATCTCTGGCGGTGCTTGCCACCGCCGGCTGTGGCTGGCATCTGCGTAGCACTACCAAGGTGCCCACCACCATGAAAACCATGATCTTCCAGTCGAGCGATCCGAACGGGCCGTTAAGCCGCGCGGTGCGTAATCAGCTGCGTCTTAACGGCGTGGAACTGATCGACGCCAGCACGCTGCGTAAAGATGTCCCTTCTCTGCGCCTCGATGGATCGTCGATTCAGAAAGATACGGCATCGGTGTTCCAGGACGGTCGTACGGCGGAATATCAGATGGTCATGACCGTTCATGCCAGCGTCCTGATCCCGGGTCACGATATCTATCCGATAACCACCAAGGTCTATCGTTCGTTCTTTGATAACCCGCAGGCGGCGCTAGCCAAAGACGCCGAGCAGGATATGATTATCCAGGAAATGTACGATAAAGCGGCGGAACAGCTGATTCGTAAACTGCCAAGCGTTCAGGTAGCGGATGTTGAAGCCACCCAGCAGGAAGAAAAACCGGTCGCGGGCAGCACCGCGCCGGCGTCCTCGGGTAACCGCGTCTCCACCACGCTGGGTCAATGATGATTCGGTTGTACCCGGAACAGCTCCGCGTGCAGCTCACTGAAGGGCTGCGCGCGGCCTATCTGCTGCTTGGCAACGATCCTCTGCTGTTGCAGGAAAGCCAGGACGCTATTCGCGAAGCCGCTGCCGCGCAGGGCTTTACCGAACACCACACCTTCACTATCGATAGCAGCACCGACTGGCAGGCGCTTTTCGCCTTAAGCCAGGCGATGAGCCTGTTTGCCAGCCGGCAAACCCTGCTGTTGATCCTGCCGGAAAACGGCCCCAACGCGGCGATCAATGAACAGCTGGCGACGCTGGTCGGTCTGCTGCACGACGACCTGCTGCTGATCGTTCGCGGCAGTAAGTTGACCAAAGCCCAGGAGAATGCCGCGTGGCTCACCGCGCTGGCTCAGCGCGCCGTCCAGGTCAGCTGCCAGACGCCGGAATACGCGCAGCTGCCGCGCTGGCTGGCTGCGCGGGCTAAACAGCATCAGCTGCAGCTCGACGACGCGGCCAGCCAGCTGCTGTGCTACTGTTACGAAGGCAATCTGCTGGCGCTGGCGCAGGCGCTGGAGCGGCTGGCACTCCTCTGGCCGGACGGTAAGCTGACCCTGCCCCGCGTTGAGCAGGCAGTGAACGATGCCGCGCACTTTACCCCTTACCATTGGGTCGATGCCCTGCTGGCAGGCAAAAGCAAGCGCGTGCTGCACGTTCTGCAGCAGCTCCGTCTTGAAGGCTGCGAGCCGGCGATCCTGCTGCGTACGCTACAGCGGGAGCTGCTGCTGCTGGTCACCCTCAAGCGCCAGTCGGCGCAGACGCCGCTGCGTTCGCTGTTTGATAAACATCGGGTCTGGCAAAACCGCCGTCAGCTGCTCAGCGACGCCCTCGCCCGACTCAGCGGCGAACAGCTGCGCCAGGCGGTGACCCTTCTGACCCGCGCGGAACTGACCTTTAAACAGGATTACGGGTACGACGTCTGGCCCGAACTGGAAAGTCTTTCGTTGTTGCTCTGCCACAAAGCCCTGGCGGACGTTTTTATTGATGGTTGATATGACTCACTTACAGGCAATCTATGGCGGCACCTTCGATCCGGTGCATTATGGTCACCTCAAGCCGGTCGAGATCCTGGCGAATCAGATTGGCCTGAGCAAGGTCATCATCATGCCTAATAACGTCCCGCCGCATCGTCCCCAGCCGGAAGCCACCAGCGCCCAGCGCGTGCACATGCTGAAGCTGGCGATTGCCGATAAGCCGCTGTTCACGCTTGATGAACGCGAACTGCGGCGCGATACCCCCTCCTGGACGGCGCAAACGCTGCAGGAGTGGCGCCAGGAGCAGGGGCCGCACAAGCCGCTGGCGTTTATCATTGGCCAGGATTCACTGCTCACCTTTCCCACCTGGCATAACTATGAAACCATCCTCGACAATGTCCACCTGATTGTCTGCCGCCGGCCGGGTTACCCGCTGACCATGGCCCATGAGGCCGATCAGCGCTGGCTGGATCGCCATTTAACCCACGACGTGGAGTCTTTGCATCACCGTCCTTCCGGCGTGATCTACCTGGCTGAGACCCCGTGGTTCGATATTTCGGCGACGATCATTCGCCAGCGCCTTGAGCGCGGCGAGTCCTGCGCCGAGATGCTGCCGGCCGCGGTGCTGGACTACATCCGCGAGCAGGGTCTCTATTGCTGACCCCGGGCTGGGCCTGGCGCGAAAAAAGCGCTATCGTAACGCCACCTCTCCAACGCCTGTCAGAGCCTGTTCATGAAATTGTGGTTAGTTCGCCATGGCGAAACCGAAGCCAACGTTGCCGGGTTATACAGCGGCCACGCCCCCACGCCCCTGACGCCGCGCGGCGTCGCTCAGGCGCGAGCACTCGGTGAACGACTGCGCGCGGTGCCTTTCGATAAAGTCTTCTGCAGCGAGCTGGCGCGGACCGGGACAACGGCCGATCTGCTGCTTGGCGATCGCGCTATCCCGCGCGAATGCCATGCCGCGCTCAATGAGATGTTTTTCGGCGACTGGGAGATGCGCCATCATCGCGACCTCCAGCGAGAAGATGCGGAAAACTATGCCGCATGGTGCGCTGACTGGCAGCACGCGGCCCCGACCAACGGCGAAAGCTTTCAGCGTTTTGCCCGCCGCGTCAGCGAGTTTACCCCCACGCTGACCGAATGCCGCCATCTTGACCACCTGCTGATCGTCGGCCATCAGGGCGTCCTGAGCCTGCTGACCGCCCTGCTGTTGCAGATGCCCGCCGCGGCGATGTGGCACTTTCCGATAGCCCATGGCGCCTGGAGTCTCCTCGACATTCGCGACGATTTCACCACCCTGCGGGTATTAAATAGCCAGGCCGTCTGGCAGCCGCAACAAGAATTCCCGCCGAACCATTGACAGGCCAGAGCAGGCTGCTATTCTCCGCTGCCAGGCAGCATCCGCCAAAGCAGGTTTGCAGAAATTGTTTTACAAAAATGGCGATGCAATCCTCGGCGAGGGATGGGATGATACTCCGCCGCGAACGCCTGCCGACAGACATTTCACCCGACTTTTTCATTAGTTCAGGTATACTGTCAGGCTCTTTATGATTATCAATCTTCACGCACCCAGGGGGAACACTTGCAGGGTAAAGCACTCCAGGATTTTGTTATCGACAAAATTGATGACCTGAAAGGTCAGGACATCGTTGCCATTGATGTACATGGCAAATCCAGCATCACCGATTGCATGATTATCTGCACCGGCACCTCCACGCGTCATGTGATGTCCATCGCCGACCACGTGGTTCAGGAATCCCGCGCCGCCGGCTTGCTGCCCCTGGGCGTTGAAGGGGAAGCCGCCGCCGACTGGATCGTCGTCGACCTCGGCGACGTGATGGTTCACGTCATGCAGGAAGAGAGCCGTCGTCTGTACGAGCTGGAAAAACTCTGGAGTTAATGCGTGAAGTTGCAGCTGGTGGCCGTTGGCACCAAAATGCCGGACTGGGTACAGACCGGCTTTAGCGAGTATCTGCGCCGTTTTCCCAAAGATATGCCGTTCGAACTGGTGGAGATCCCTGCCGGTAAGCGCGGCAAGAACGCTGATATCAAGCGCATCCTCGAAAAAGAGGGCGAGATGATGTTAGCCGCTGCCGGTAAAAACCGCATCGTGACCCTGGATATTCCGGGTAAACCATGGGATACGCCGCAGCTGGCGCGCGAACTGGAACGCTGGAAACAGGACGGGCGCGACGTCAGTTTGCTGGTCGGCGGCCCGGAAGGCCTCTCTCCAGCCTGTAAAGCAGCGGCGGAACAGAGTTGGTCGCTCTCCACCCTCACCTTACCTCACCCGCTGGTGCGCGTACTGGTGGCCGAGAGCCTGTATCGGGCGTGGAGCATTACCACCAACCATCCGTACCACCGTGAGTAATGATGATCAGGGTAGACTGAGCAGCGAATGAAATTACAGAATTCTTTCCGCGACTATACGGCTGAATCCTCGCTGTTCGTGCGCCGGGCGCTGGTCGCTTTTTTGGGGATTTTGCTGCTTACCGGCGTTCTGATCGCCAACCTGTACAATGTGCAAATCGTTCGCTTCGACGACTATCAGACGCGCTCGAACGAAAACCGCATCAAGCTGGTGCCGATCCCGCCGAGCCGCGGCATTATTTACGATCGCAACGGCACCCCGCTGGCGCTTAACCGCACCATTTATCAGCTGGAGATGATGCCGGAGAAAGTCGATAACGTGCAACAGACGCTGGATGCGCTACGCGACGTCGTCGATTTAACCGACGATGATATCGCCGGTTTCAAAAAGGAGCGCGCCCGCTCCCATCGCTTTACCTCGATTCCGGTCAAGGTCAACCTCAGCGAAGTGCAGGTGGCCCGCTTTGCCGTCAACCAGTACCGCTTTCCCGGCGTGGAAGTCAAAGGCTACAAGCGCCGTTACTACCCCTATAACTCGGCGCTGACGCACGTCATCGGCTACGTGTCGAAAATTAACGATAAAGACGTCGACCGCCTCGATAAAGAGGGCAAACTGGCCAACTACGCCTCGACCCATGACATCGGTAAGCTGGGTATTGAGCGTTATTACGAGGACGTCCTGCACGGTCAGACCGGCTACGAAGAGGTTGAAGTAAACAACCGCGGCCGCGTTATTCGTCAGCTCAAAGAGGTGCCTCCGCAGGCCGGACGCGACATCTACCTCACCCTCGACCTCAAGCTACAGCAGTATATCGAAACGCTGCTGGCCGGCAGCCGCGCCGCGGTGGTGGTCACCGACCCGCGTACCGGCGCCATTCTGGCGCTGGTTTCGACGCCGAGCTACGACCCGAACCTGTTCGTCGACGGCATCTCCAGCAAAGATTACTCCGGCCTGCTCAACGATCCCAACACGCCGCTGGTCAACCGTGCGACGCAAGGGGTCTATCCGCCGGCATCGACGGTCAAACCGTACGTCGCCGTCTCGGCGCTGAGCGCCGGGGTGATCACGCGCAATACCAGCCTGTTCGACCCGGGCTGGTGGCAGCTGCCCGGCTCGGAAAAACGCTATCGTGACTGGAAAAAATGGGGCCACGGCCACCTGAACGTCACCAAAGCGCTGGAGGAGTCTGCGGATACCTATTTCTATCAGGTCGCCTATGACATGGGCATCGATCGCCTCTCGGAGTGGATGAGCAAGTTCGGCTACGGCCACTATACCGGTATCGACCTCGCCGAAGAGCGCTCGGGCAACATGCCGACCCGCGAATGGAAGCTCAAACGCTTTAAGAAACCCTGGTACCAGGGGGACACCATTCCGGTGGGCATCGGCCAGGGTTACTGGACCGCCACGCCGATCCAGATGAACAAAGCGCTGATGATCCTGATTAACGACGGGGTGGTAAAAGTGCCGCACCTGCTGCAAAGCACCGTGGAAGACGGCAAGCCCGTTCCGTGGGTCCAGCCTCATGAGCCGCCGGTAGGCGACATCCATTCCGGCTACTGGGAAATCGCCAAAGACGGCATGTTCGGCGTGGCCAACCGCGGCAACGGCACCGCGCACAAATATTTCGCCAGCGCGCCGTATAAAATCGCGGCCAAGTCCGGTACCGCCCAGGTGTTCGGCCTGAAGGCCAACGAAACCTATAACGCGCACCGAATCTCTGAGCGTCTGCGTGACCATAAACTGATGACGGCGTTTGCGCCTTATAACAACCCGCAGGTTGCCGTGGCGATGATCCTGGAAAACGGCGGTGCCGGCCCGGCGGTCGGTACGATTATGCGCCAAATCCTCGATCACATCATGCTGGGCGATAATAACACCACGCTGCCAAGCGAAAACCCGGCGGTAACCGCAGGGGAGGATCAATAATGACGGATAATCCGAACAAAAAATCGCTGTGGGATAAGATCCATCTTGACCCCACTATGGTGCTGATCCTGCTGGCGCTGCTGACCTACAGCGCGCTGGTTATCTGGAGCGCCAGCGGTCAGGACGTCGGCATGATGGAGCGTAAAATCGGCCAGATCGCCATGGGCGTGGTGATCATGATCGTCATGGCGCAGATCCCGCCGCGGGTCTATGAGGGCTGGGCGCCCTACCTCTATATTTTCTGTATTATTCTGCTGGTGGCCGTCGACGCCTTCGGCGCCATCTCCAAAGGGGCTCAGCGCTGGCTGGATCTCGGTATCGTCCGCTTTCAGCCGTCGGAGATTGCAAAAATCGCCGTGCCGCTGATGGTGGCGCGCTTTATTAACCGCGACGTCTGCCCGCCTTCGCTGAAGAATACCGGTATTGCCCTGGTGCTGATCTTCCTGCCGACGCTGCTGGTGGCGGCGCAGCCTGACCTCGGCACCTCGATTCTGATCGCCCTCTCCGGGCTGTTTGTGCTGTTCCTTTCCGGTCTAAGCTGGCGTCTTATCGGGATCGCCGTGGTGCTGGTCGCCGCCTTTATACCGATCCTGTGGTTCTTCCTGATGCATGACTATCAGCGCCAGCGCGTGATGATGCTCCTCGACCCGGAAACCGACCCGCTGGGCGCCGGCTATCACATTATTCAGTCTAAAATTGCCATTGGCTCCGGCGGTCTGCGCGGCAAAGGCTGGCTGCACGGCACCCAGTCGCAGCTGGAGTTTCTGCCGGAACGCCATACCGACTTTATCTTTGCCGTTCTCGCCGAAGAGCTGGGCCTGATTGGCGTACTGATCCTGCTGGCGCTCTATATTCTGCTGATCATGCGCGGACTGTGGATCGCCGCCCAGGCGCAGACCACCTTTGGCCGGGTCATGGCCGGTGGTTTAATGTTGATTTTATTCGTTTATGTCTTCGTAAATATTGGTATGGTGAGTGGTATTTTACCGGTGGTGGGCGTACCGTTGCCGCTGGTGAGCTACGGGGGCTCCGCCCTGATCGTATTGATGGCCGGGTTTGGTATCGTGATGTCGATCCATACCCACAGAAAAATGTTGTCGAAAAGCGTTTAAAGGGGTTCGCAATGCGTAAGCAATGGCTGGGGATCTGCATAGCAGCGGGGCTGCTGGCGGCATGTTCGAGTGATGACGTGCAACAAAAGACGGTCAGTACTCCACAGCCGGCCGTCTGTAATGGCCCGACGGTTGAGATCAGCGGCGCCGATCCGCAGTATGAAACGCCGAACGCGACGGCGAATCAGGATTATGAGCGCGACGGTAAGCGCTACAACATCGTCCAGGATCCGGCAAACTTTACTCAGGCCGGTTTCGCGGCGATCTATGACGCGGAACCCAACAGCAACCTGACCGCCAGCGGTGAAACCTTCGACCCGACGCAGTTGACCGCGGCGCACCCGACGCTGCCGATCCCGAGCTATGCGCGGATCACCAACCTTGCCAACGGGCGCATGATCGTCGTGCGGATTAACGATCGCG
This sequence comes from Klebsiella sp. TF21-TM, assembly GCF_019753495.1. Lineage (NCBI taxonomy): Bacteria > Pseudomonadati > Pseudomonadota > Gammaproteobacteria > Enterobacterales > Enterobacteriaceae > Klebsiella > Klebsiella sp. TF21-TM. The sequence goes on from NZ_JAIJYL010000010.1 coordinate 88,914, forward strand.
GTCCCTACGGCAACGATCGGGTTATCTCGCTCTCCCGCGCGTCCGCCGACCGCCTGAACACCTCGAATAACACCAAAGTGCGTATCGACCCGATCATCGTCGCGCCTGACGGTTCGCTTTCCGGCCCGGGAATGGCTTGTACCACCGTCGCCAAACAGACTTACGCCCTGCCCGCCCGTCCGAATCTGGACGGCGGTGACGCCGCTGGCATGAGCCAGCCCGCGCCCACTGACGTTCGCCCGATCAGCAACAGCACGCTGAAGCCGGAAGACAGCGTTGGCGCACCGGTGAATAGCGGCGGTTTCCTCGGCGCCCCGACGCCGCTGAACAGCGGCGTGCTGGAGAGCAGCGAACCCGCCGCCGCCGCCGCGACGGCACCTGCCGCCGGCGCCACGCCAGCAGCGCCGGTAACCGCGCCCGGCTCCATCCAGGGTAGCGTCGCGCCCGCAGCGGCCACCGCCGCAGGCGCCGTTGCCGCTTCGTCTTCCGCCGCCTCCAGCGCCAGCGGTAGCTTTGTTGTGCAGGTAGGCGCAGTGAGCGACCAGGCGCGGGCGCAGCAGTATCAGCAGCGTCTGAGCCAGCAGTTCTCTGTGCCAGGCCGGGTCATGCAAAACGGCGCGGTGTGGCGTATTCAGCTGGGGCCGTTTGCCGACAAGGCGCAGGCCAGCGCCGTTCAGCAGCGCCTGCAAAGCGAAGCGCAGCTGCAGTCCTTTATTACTCGCGCCAACTAAAGGCCGCGGGCAGCCCGTTCACCTTGCGCATGTAAAAGTCATTAACAAACTCATGCGCAATGTCGGATGCTGGCCCGCAGAGCATTTGCTATAGTAAGGCACTTTTTTTAACTCCATCACGGATGCCGTTGTTCTGACCATGAAGACCTCTTTCACCGCTCGTTTACTCATCACGGCGCTCTCCGTTGCAGCGCTCTCCTCCGCTGCCCGCGCCGATGACCTGAATATCAAAACGATGATCCCAGGCGCCCCGCAGATTGACGCCGAATCCTGGATCCTTATCGATTACAACTCTGGCAAGGTGCTGGCTGAAAACAACGCCGACTCCCGCCGCGACCCGGCCAGTCTGACCAAAATGATGACCAGCTATGTTATCGGTCAGGCGATGAAAGCGGGCAAATTCAAAGAGTCCGATCTGGTCACCGTCGGCAACGACGCCTGGGCCACCGGCAACCCGGTATTCAAAGGCTCTTCCCTGATGTTCCTCAAGCCGGGGATGCAGGTGCCGGTTTCCCAGCTGATCCGCGGTATCAACCTGCAGTCCGGTAACGATGCCTGCGTGGCGATGGCCGACTATGTCGCCGGCAGCCAGGACGCCTTCGTCAGCCTGATGAACAACTACGTCAACGCCCTCGGCCTGAAAAACACCCATTTCCAGACTGTTCACGGCCTCGATGCTGACGGCCAGTTCAGCTCGGCGCGCGACATGGCGCTGATTGGCCAGGCGCTGATCCGCGACGTGCCGAACGAGTACTCCATCTATCGTGAGAAAGAGTTCACTTTCAACGGTATCCGCCAGCTGAACCGTAATGGCCTGCTGTGGGATAACAGCCTGAACGTCGACGGCATCAAAACCGGCCACACCGACAAAGCGGGCTACAACCTTGTCGCTTCCGCCACCGAAGGGCAGATGCGTCTGATCTCGGCGGTAATGGGCGGCCGGACGTTCAAAGGGCGTGAGTCGGAAAGCAAAAAACTGCTGACCTGGGGCTTCCGCTTCTTCGAAACCGTCAACCCAATTAAAGCCGGCAAAGAGTTTGCTTCCGAACCGGCCTGGTTCGGCGACAGCGATCGCGCTTCGCTGGGGGTGGATAAAGACGTCTACCTGACCATCCCGCGTGGCCGGATGAAAGATCTGAAAGCCAGCTACGTGCTGAATAACACTGAGCTGCACGCCCCGCTGCAGAAAAACCAGGTCGTCGGCACCATTAACTTCCAGCTGGATGGTAAAACCATTGACCAGCGCCCGCTGGTGGTGCTGCAGGAAATTCCGGAAGGTAATTTCTTCGGTAAAATTATTGATTACATTAAATTAATGTTCCACCACTGGTTTGGTTAAAAATCGAACACTTGAAAGTGTGATTTCCATCCCCATATACTATTCATCCAAGTAACCTGATAACTCCCGCCCTTGGTGGGAGTTATTATTTTGTCGTAACACCGGAGCTGACATGAAAACCAAACTTAACGAACTGCTTGAATTCCCTACGCCATTTACTTACAAAGTAATGGGGCAGGCGTTGCCTGAGCTGGTTGATCAGGTGGTGGAAGTGGTACAGCGCCATGCGCCTGGTGATTACTCGCCGTCAGTAAAACCGAGCAGCAAAGGTAACTACCACTCGGTCTCCATCACCATCAACGCCACTCACATTGAACAAGTGGAAACGCTGTACGAAGAGTTAGGCAATATCGATATCGTTCGGATGGTGCTGTAACCTTTTCCCTGACCCGGCCGCCGTGCCGGGTCTTCTCATTCCCTCCCGCACGGCTGTGATATACTCCCCGACCTGAATTCTCTCTTCCCGGCGGAGATGTTGTTTTGCAGCACAATAAAATTCTAATCCGGCAGCTTGGCCTGCAACCTTACGAACCCGTCTCGCAGGCGATGCACGAATTTACCGACGCCCGTGATGAAGATACCCTCGATGAGATCTGGCTGGTGGAACATCACCCGGTCTTCACCCAGGGTCAGGCCGGCAAAGCGGAACACCTGCTGGTGCCCGGTGATATTCCAGTGATCCAGAGCGATCGCGGCGGCCAGGTAACCTATCACGGCCCGGGACAGCAGGTAATGTACGTCCTGTTGAACCTCAAGCGCCGCAAGCTGGGCGTGCGTGAACTGGTGACGCTGCTGGAGCAAACGGTCGTCAATACCCTTGCCGAATACGGTATTGAGTCGCATCCCCGCGCCGACGCCCCTGGCGTCTACGTCGGCGATCGCAAAATATGCTCTCTGGGGCTGCGGATCCGCAAAGGCTGCTCTTTCCACGGCCTGGCGCTCAATATCGCGATGGATCTGACGCCGTTTCTGCGTATCAACCCCTGCGGCTATGCCGGTATGGAGATGACGCAAATGCGCCAGTGGCAGCCGGAAGCCACTCCGGAGACAGTGGCTCCGCGGCTGGTCGCCCATCTGCTGGCGCTGCTGAACAATCCCCCGCACGAATACCTTCCTCAGGGTTAAGGGCAGACCAGCGCCCCGCTGACGGCGGGGTGCTGAACGAGTAACACATTATTTTTGCAATCAATTGTCACGCACGGCAACGCGGTGGGCCGCTATACTTGGCCTATCATTCCCAACCGGACTCATCGCGTGCCAGAGAATACGCCGCCGTCAGAATCTCCTGACCGACAGGACGAACGTTACGACCGTCAGATGTTTCGCATCCTGCGTAATATTGACCTCAATCTGTTGACCATCTTCGAAGCCGTGTACGTACACAAAGGTATCGTCAATGCCGCGAAGATACTCAATATCACGCCGTCGGCCATTAGCCAGTCAATAAACAAACTGCGGGCGCTGTTCCCCGATCCGCTGTTTATCCGCAAAGGCCAGGGCGTAACGCCCACCGCCTATGCCACCCATCTTCACCAGTACATCAGCCGCGGTATGGAGGCTTTCCTCAGCGCGCTGGATATCACCGGCAGCCCGCAGCAGCAGCGGGTGATCACTATCGCCACCACCCCAGCCATGGGGGCGCTGCTGATGCCTGGCCTGGCCAGCGCGCTGAAGCCGGTCTTTCCGCAGATCCTGCTGCACAACATCGCCCTCACCGACGCCGCGCGGCAGCTTGACCAGCGCCAGGTGGATTTGTTGATTGATACCCATCTGCACAGCGGCCAGGCGATAAGCCATCACGTGCTGTATCAGGAACGGGTGCAGATGTACTGCCGCGCTGGGCATCCCGCGCTGGAGGGTCCGCAGGATGAATCCGCCCTTGCACAATACGAGTTTGCGCTGCTGCTGCCGGAAGGCCAGCGCTACCCTACGCTGCACCGTCGGCTGCAGGAGGAGATGGGCGAGCGCCGCTGCGGTTTCAGCACCTTCAACCTGCTAACCCAGGCGGCAATGATCGCCGAGAGCGACATGCTGGGGCTGACCACCGAGCGCCTGTTCGCCATGGTATCCCGTCTCTGGCCGCTACAGACCCTGGACTTCCCCTCCCTGCGGGAAGAGCAGATTGATGTTGCGCTGCACTTCAATAAGCAGAGCGGGAAAGAGCCATTGCTGAAAGAGATCATTGAGACCGTGATCCAGGCGTTTAAGGCGTAGCGCACGGAAGGGAAAAGGATAAAACAACAACTATTTTACAATTTGCCGGGCAGGCAGGCTGCTTTCTGCCCCTTTTCAATGGTATACTGCCTGCTCTTGATTCAAAAATAGTTGATAATTGCAACATTTCATTGAATTAATTCGCTTTCCTTCGTGACTCGCAACTGGAACACGCACGCTATGAGTAAACCCATTGTGATGGAACGCGGTGTTAAGTACCGCGACGCCGATAAAATGGCCCTTATCCCGGTGAAGAACGTGGCAACTGAGCGTGAAGCTCTGCTCAGAAAACCGGAATGGATGAAAATCAAACTTCCGGCAGACTCGTCCCGTATCCAGGGAATCAAAGCAGCGATGCGTAAGAACGGCCTGCACTCCGTGTGCGAAGAGGCCTCCTGCCCGAACCTTGCAGAGTGCTTCAACCACGGTACCGCGACCTTTATGATCCTCGGCGCGATCTGTACCCGCCGTTGCCCATTCTGCGACGTGGCGCATGGCCGCCCGGTCGCGCCAGATGCGAACGAGCCACAGAAGCTGGCGCAAACTATCGCCGATATGGGGCTGCGCTACGTGGTGGTCACTTCGGTGGACCGTGATGACCTGCGCGATGGCGGCGCACAGCATTTTGCCGACTGCATCAGCGCCATTCGCGAGAAAAACCCGACGATTAAAATCGAAACGCTGGTCCCGGATTTCCGCGGCCGCATGGATCGCGCCCTGGATATTCTGACGGTGACCCCGCCGGACGTCTTCAACCACAACCTCGAAAACGTACCGCGCCTCTATCGTCAGGTGCGTCCGGGCGCGGATTACAACTGGTCGCTGAAGCTGCTGGAGCGTTTTAAAGAAGCGCACCCGGAGATCCCGACAAAATCCGGCCTGATGGTGGGCCTGGGCGAAACCAACGACGAGATCATCGAAGTCATGCGCGACCTGCGCCGTCATGGCGTCACCATGCTGACATTAGGCCAGTATCTGCAGCCGAGCCGTCACCACCTGCCAGTGCAGCGTTACGTTAGCCCGGAAGAGTTTGAAGAGATGAAAGCGGAAGCCATGGCGATGGGCTTCACCCACGCCGCCTGCGGCCCCTTCGTTCGCTCTTCCTATCACGCCGACCTGCAGGCTAAAGGGATGGAAGTTAAATAACCTGCCGCTTCTCCCGCTGCGTCACGTCCTGGCGCAGCGGCGCTCTCCGCTTCATTCGCTTCGCCTTCCCGTAACAGTTAGTTGCATCTTTCCTGCGCGGCGTCGACAAAAACAACAAAGGCCGCAACGTCAAACGTCGCGGCCTCTTCGCCGTACCACCCGCATCCCATCAGGGGACGCAGCCGGAGAATTACTCTTTATGAGAGAGCTTCTGCGCCGGTGCTTCGTCTTCAGCGGTGGTTTTCTTCGCGCTATCGTCATCTTCGTTCATGGCTTTTTTAAAGCCCTTGATAGCCGACCCCAGGTCGCCGCCCAGCGTACGTAATTTCTTGGTACCAAACACTAAGATAATCAGTGCTGCGACTACCAGCAGTTTGGTAATACTAATCTCACCCATAGCTAACCTTCTTCTCTATACAAGCTGCGAATACGCCATCATACACGCATTTATCCGTCATATTGTAATCCACCTGTGCGTGGGCTGCGTGATTCAGCCCGAGGCCTCCCCTCCGGGAGTGAGCGCTGGGGTGTCCGTCCTGACGTGCACAGCGAATTATTGGGATAAACAATACGGGTATTTGGCGCGCGGACACAATAGCAATCTGTAACAAGGTGAATCAAGCCTTGTTTAAAAAAACGTCACAATAATTGCGGTGGCGCAAACCGTCGGTTCTGCAGCACCGGCAAACGCTCGCGAACCCGCGCAAGGTAGTCTGCGGAAATATCGGCATAGATCAGCTGCGGCTCGCTCCCCGCGCCCGCCACGGTGGTCCCCAGCGGATCGACGATGCGGCTCTGCCCGATGTTACGCGTCCCGCATTCGCCTGCCGCCACGACGTAGCAGGTCGTGTCCAGCGCGCGCGCCGCCAGCAGCGTCGCCCAGTGATGCTCTTTTTGCGGCCCTTTCACCCATGCGGTGGGCAGCACCAGCAGCTGCGCCCCGTTCAGCGCCAGCGACAGCGCCAGCTCCGGAAAACGCAGATCGTAACAGGTCATCAGGCCAACGCGGAAACCCGCCACTTCAATCACCGGCGGGATTTGCCGGCCGGGATCCACCCGCCGGGACTCCTGCATAGCGAAGGCGTCGTATAAATGAAGTTTGTGATAATGGGCAATAACCTTCCCTTCACGCAATACCACCAGCGTGTTGGTTGCTCTCCCCTCCCCCGACGGCACATGCAGCGTCAGGATCGTCGTCAGGCCGTTACGCGCGCTCTCGGCCAGCAGCAGCTGTAAAAACTCTCCATCCAGCGTTTGGGCCGAGTTCACCGACAGATCCGGGTCGTTGTCATCACGTGCCAGCAACGCCTCCGGCAGCACCAGCAGCGCCGCCCCTTCACGCGCCGCCTGCTGCATCATCGCCACACAAGTTTGCGCATTCGTCCGCCAAACTGGCGTGACGATAAACTGCCCTGCCGCTACCCGCATGTTTTTCTCCCGTCAGGTTATGAATAGCCAATTGCGCCCGTTGCGCGCTACACTTGACACTCTCTTACATCAAATAGCAGGAAACGACCGTGTTTCAACTTCTTTGCGCCGTTTTTATTGGCGGCGGCACCGGCAGCGTTTTGCGCTGGTGGCTCGGCATGAAGCTCAATCCTGTGCACCATGCTATCCCGATTGGGACGCTGACTGCCAACCTGTTAGGCGCCTTTGTGATCGGCGCCGGGCTGGCGTGGTTTAATAGACTGACCGGCATTGACCCGATGTGGAAACTGCTGATCACCACGGGTTTCTGCGGCGGGTTGACCACCTTCTCCACCTTCTCTGCGGAAGTGGTGTTTCTTCTGCAGCAGGGGCGAGTGAGCTGGGCGCTCCTCAACGTCGCGGTGAACTTGCTGGGCTCGTTTGCCATGACGGCTGTCGCCTTCTGGCTCTTCTCGCAGGCCGCCAGCCGCTAAAGGCGTAATCAACAGGCAAAAAAAAACCCGCTGATTAGCGGGTTTTTATATTCTACTGACGCGTTGCTTACAGAGCGATTACGTTTGCAGCAGAAGGGCCTTTGGCACCGTTAGTGATTTCGAACTCTACGCGCTGACCTTCAGCCAGAGTTTTGAAACCGTTGGACTGGATTGCAGAGAAGTGTACGAATACATCTTTGCTGCCATCTTCCGGAGTAATGAAACCGAATCCTTTGGACTCATTAAACCACTTAACGTTACCTTTAATCTTAGACATCAAAATTACCTTTATATGAAAAATCGACACTAATGCTGTGTCGGGTATCAGTACACCAATTGTGGTACCTTTTGTCCAGTGCAACTTTGCTAAAAAGTGATAAAAGTCGCTATCTTTTTTAGTGGGTAACGCTTTAGTCCTTGTTTTTCCACAAGACGCATCGCTTATCTCATTTATTGCTAAGACTTAGCGAATTAAAACTGTATGCGAGCCCAGGCGAAGTAAACGTTACCGTTATTGTAGGTACCGGGAATATAGGTCATCTGGAACGTTGCCGGACCGTAACCTATTGACGCTAAGGGCAAGATCACCGGAATCGGGATGTAGTTCCAGTTATCGCGCGCCGTCACCCCGAGGGTATAGCCGAGACCGAGGCGGAAGTTCTGGTCCGTCAGCGGACGCCAGGTTTTCTCCCAACCGTAGCCGCCGATGGGTTCCCACTTATTGAAAGAGTCTTTAAACGCCATCAGGTACAGGCCATGCCAGTTCCCTTTCTCATCCCAGCGCGAAACGCCGAAGCCTGCCCCCCACGGACGTTCATTATACTTGTCCGTCTTTTCCTTATCATAAGCAAAGCGCGCGTGCCAGGTGATGGCTGGAACGTACAGATCATAGTGCTCCGGCTCATTCCAGGTCTGCGCAACGTTATTACTTAAGGTATGGTAACCTTCGCTAAGGGTCGATGAAAACGACGCGCTGGCGTTTCCGGATACCAATAACCATCCTAAAAAACCAAGAGAAAACAATGAAAAACGACGTAACATCAACACTTTTCTATTACCACTTTCATTTAAAAGCCACCTAAGATAGCAAAGATAGTCTCAATACAGGTTGAACGAAATAAGGCAAACTCCTGATTTTCGCCCGCTGACCATCAGAACCGCTTAACTATCCATCTGGTGATTATATCCAGGCGGGACGGGAGGGGCGTAGTTCTTATCGCTTTATTGATTTGCATCAGCGAGTTTCGTCCGTTTTTTCGGCACATTCGCACATTAAAATTTGGTGTGGCGCTTTTTAACTACATATTCTTTGGGCTTAGGGGAAATGAATGCTGACGTTTGTTGAGATCCTGATCGGGATTGCGGTCATTGTGGGCGTCGCCCGCTATATCATTAAGGGCTATTCAGCCACCGGCGTGCTGTTCGTCGGCGGCTTAATATTGCTGATCGTCAGCGCCCTGCTGGGTCATAAAGTCTTACCAGGCAATACCGAGGGCACCGGTTACTCCGCCACTGACATTATTGAATACATTAAGATTCTACTCATGAGCCGTGGCGGCGATTTGGGTATGATGATCATGATGCTGTGCGGTTTCGCCACCTATATGACGCATATTGGCGCCAATGATATGGTGGTGAAATTAGCCTCAAAGCCATTGCGCTATATCAATTCGCCCTATCTGCTGATGATTGCCGCCTACTTTGTCGCCTGCCTGATGTCGCTGGCCGTCTCCTCCGCGACCGGCCTCGGCGTCCTGCTGATGGCGACGCTGTTCCCGGTGATGGTAAACGTTGGTATCAGCCGCGGTGCGGCGGCGGCCATCTGCGCCTCCCCGGCGGCGATTATCCTTTCGCCTACCTCGGGTGACGTCGTGCTGGCGGCAAAAGCGGCCGAAATGCCGCTGATCGACTTTGCCTTCAAGACCACGCTGCCGATCTCCATCGCCGCTATCATCTGCATGGCGATCGCCCACTTCTTCTGGCAGCGCTACCTGGATAAAAAAGAGAACATTTCCCACGAAATGCTCGACGTCAACGAGATCACCACCAATGCCCCGGCGCTGTACGCCATCCTGCCGTTTACCCCGATTATTGGCGTACTGATCTTTGATGGCAAATGGGGGCCGGAACTGCACATTATTACCATCCTCGTCGGCTGCATGCTGCTGGCGGCGATCCTCGAATTCCTGCGCGGGTTCAACACCAAAAACGTCTTCAGCGGACTGGAAGTCGCCTACCGCGGGATGGCTGACGCCTTCGCCGGGGTGGTGATGCTGCTGGTCGCCGCCGGTGTTTTTGCTCAGGGATTAAGCACCATCGGCTTCATCAACGGTCTGATCTCCATCGCCACTTCCTTCGGCTCGGCCAGTATTATTCTGATGCTGGTGCTGGTGATCCTGACCATGCTGGCGGCGATGACCACCGGCTCCGGCAATGCCCCGTTCTACGCCTTTGTCGAGATGATCCCCAAGCTGGCGCACTCCTCCGGCATCAATCCCGCCTATCTGTCGATCCCGATGCTGCAGGCCTCTAACCTTGGCCGCACGATCTCGCCGGTCTCCGGCGTGGTGGTGGCCGTCGCCGGGATGGCGAAGATCTCCCCGTTTGAAGTGGTCAAACGCACCTCGGTGCCGGTGATGGTTGGCCTGCTGGTGGTGATTGTCGCGACCGAGATCCTCGTCCCGGGCAGCGCGGTCCACTAATGGTCTAACCACGTGAAAAGGCGCCAGCAGGCGCCTTTTTTATGCTTTAATAACTCCCCGTTATCTTTTGCCATCCACAATCAGGAATAAACATGTTCAGGAAGGAATTCGCCGCGCTTGCCCTTGTGCTTACCGCCACTCAGGCCGGCGCTGAACCGCTCACCGCGACGCGATACGCTGATTTTGACCGCTATGTCCTGGCCCTCTCCTGGCAAACCGGATTCTGTCAGAGCATGTATGACCGTAACCGCAACGAACCGGAAGAGTGCCGCCTGCAGCAGGAAACCGCGAATAAAGCCGATTTTCTGACCGTGCACGGCCTGTGGCCCGGGCTGCCAAAGTCCATTGCCGCGCGCGGAGTGGATGAACGACGCTGGATGCGCTACGGCTGCGCCACGCGCCCGCTGCCCGACATGCCGGAGGTGAAAGCGAACCGCAAATGTCAGGCGGCGGAGACGGGATTGTCGCTGGAGATGGCCAACAAACTGAATAGCGTAATGCCGGGCGCGGGCGGCACCTCCTGCCTCGAACGTTACGAATATGCCAAACATGGCGTCTGCTTCGGCTTCGATCCCGACAGCTATTTTGGCGCCATGGTGCGCCTGAACGGGGAAATTAAGCGCAGCCCGGTTGGTGATTTCCTTGCCAAACACTATGGCCAAACCGTCAGTCGGGCCGACTTCGACGCCGCCGTGGCCCGCGCCTGGGGTCCGCAGAGCGTGAAGGCGGTTAAATTAACCTGTAACGGTAATCCTGCCTATTTGACCGAGATGCAAATCTCACTCAACGCCGCGACCATCAACGCCCCACTGGCCACCTCCGCCTTTCTGCCCCAGCCTCACCCGGGTAACTGCGGCGCGCAGTTTATCCTCGATAAGGTTGGCCAGTAGCGCAACGCGGCATACTGTTCAGAAAACGTCCTTCGCCGGAGGCGTTGCGCGCTGATTGTGCGTTTCATCACTTCAAACTGCCGGCAACTCTCAGTATGATGGGAGAACCTTAACCCTTGCCTTTTTCGGCGAGGGTTTTCTTTTACGGACAGGTTCCTGGATAACATGGAGTATGCAATGACCAGACCCGCAATCATCATTAACGAACTGGATGCCGAACGTATCGACAGGCTGCTGGAGCAGCCGGCTTTCGCCAGCTCGCCGGTTGCCGATGCCCTGAACGACGAGCTCGACCGCGCGCAAATGCTGGCGCCGGAAGCGATGCCGCACGATGTCGTCACCATGAACAGTACGGTTAAATTCCGCGATTTAACCAGCGGCGAAGAGCGCGTGCGGACGCTGGTGTTTCCGACGCAGGTGACCGACAGCGCCAGCCAGCTCTCCGTCCTCGCGCCGGTGGGCGCCGCGCTGCTCGGCCTCAAGGTCGGCAGCACCATTCACTGGGAGCTGCCGGGCGGGGCGTCAACGCACCTGGAAGTGCTGGCGCTGCTGTACCAGCCGGAAGCCGCTGGCGAATTCCACCGTTAATCCCCGCTGCCTGAGGCGTATCGCGCTTTATTCAGAGGATGTCCACACATCCTCTTTCTGCTGTCTTTCCCCCCGCTAACCTTTTTTTACGCTTTGCGCCTGCCTGACTGACAGTTTTGCGACCTGAATGACACAATATCCGCATATAATATGTTGATATAGACGCAAACGAACAAGGAGGATTGCATATGTATAAGACTATCATTATGCCGGTTGATGTCTTTGAGATGGCGCTGAGCGATAAAGCCGTCCGGCATGCGGAGTTTCTGGCCCAGCAGGACGGGGTGATCCATCTGCTCCACGTCTTACCCGGTTCAGCGAGCTTCACGATGAGCCGTTTTACCGCCGACCTGCGGCGTTTTGAGGAACATCTGCAGCACGAGGCGGAAACCCGCCTGCAGACCATGGTCAGCCATTTCAGCATTGACCCATCGCGGATCAAGCTGCATGTGCGTTTCGGCAGCGTGCGCGACATGGTCAACGAACTGGCCAGCGAAATAAACGCCGACGTGGTGGTGATTGGCTCACGCAATCCCTCCATCAGTACCCACCTGTTGGGCTCCAACGCCTCGAGCGTCATCCGTCACGCCCATATCCCGGTGATGGTCGTCAGGTAAGGCTGAGGAAAAGCGCATAAAAAAAGAGGCTACCCCTGGGTAGCCTCTTTGTTATGCAGGTCTATTGTCTGACTTGTTATGCGGTTTTCGTGCGGATCAGATAGTCGAAGGCGCTCAGCGACGCTTTCGCCCCCTCCCCTGCCGCGATGATAATCTGCTTGTACGGCACGGTGGTGCAGTCACCGGCGGCGAATACGCCTTTAACGTTGGTTTCGCACTTCGCATCGATGATGATCTCGCCCATGCGGTTACGCTCAACCGCGCCTTCCAGCCAGGTGGTATTAGGCAGCAGGCCGATCTGCACGAAGATGCCCGCCAGCGCGACGTGATGCTCATCGCCGCTCACCCGGTCACGATACTGCAGACCGGTGACCTTGCTGCCGTCGCCTTTCACTTCCGTGGTCTGCGCATTGAGAATAATGTCGACATTCTTCAGACTGCGGACTTTATCCTGCAGCACCTGGTCGGCCTTCATCTCCGGTGCGAATTCCAGCAGGGTCACGTGTTCCACGACGCCCGCCAGGTCGATGGCGGCTTCCACGCCGGAGTTCCCCCCGCCGATCACCGCCACGCGCTTACCTTTAAACAGCGGGCCGTCGCAGTGCGGGCAGTAGGTTACGCCCTTGGTGCGATACTGATCTTCGCCCGGCACGTTCATGTTGCGCCATTTCGCCCCGGTGGCAATGATGACGCTGCGCGCCTTCAGCACCGCGCCGGAGGCGGTTTCGATCTGATGCAGGCCGCCCTCTGTCGCCGCTGGCGTCAGTTTGGTCGCGCTCTGGGAGTCGATCACATCGACGTTATAGTCGCTAACGTGCGCTTTCAGAGCCCCGGCCAGCTTCTGGCCTTCGGTTTTCGGCACCGAAATGTAGTTTTCGATATCCACGGTATCCAGCACCTGGCCGCCGAAGCGCTCGCCCATCAGGCCGGTACGAATCCCTTTACGCGCAGAGTAAACCGCGGCCGCCGCGCCGGACGGGCCGGAACCGACGATCAGCACATCGTAAGCGTCACGCTGATTCAGCTCTTCCGCTGCGCGTTTTTCCGCACCGGTGTCCACTTTGGCGACGATTTCCGTCAGCGTCATCCGCCCCTGACCAAACTCCTGGCCGTTCATGAACACCGCCGGCACGCCCATCACGTTGCGCTCGGTGATCTCATTCTGGAACGTCCCACCGTCAATCGCCGTATGTTTGATACGCGGGTTGAGCACCGCCATCAGGTTCAGCGCCTGGACCACGTCCGGGCAGTTATGGCAGGAGAGCGAGTAGTAGGTTTCAAACTCGAAGTCGCCATCGATATCGCGGATCTGCTCCAGCAGAGACTGGGCCTCTTTCGACGGATGACCGCCGGTCCACAGCAGCGCCAGCACCAGCGAGGTAAACTCGTGGCCCAGCGGGGAGCCCGCAAAGCGTGGGCCCTGGTCGGAACCGGGGTTAGTAATCAGGAACGATGGCTTGCGTACCGCCAGCGTATTGTCTTCTTTAAAGGTGACTTTGTCTGACAGTTCAGCAATTTCAGCCAGCAGTTCCCTGATTTCTGCCGATTTAGCGCTGTCATCCAGCGTGGCAATCAGCTCAACAGGCTTGGTCAGCTTCTCAAGATAGGCCTTGAGCTGGGTTTTCATGTTGGTGTCGAGCATTGTTATCTCCTGGGCTTAAAACATCATCATGCAAGCGGCCTTGTCAGGCTGCCTGAATGCGCTTGCATCATGGTGTTGGAATGAAATGGGCGCCAAAGCGCCCATTGATTGCCGGGTGGCACGCCGTTTACCCGGCCTACAATCTTGTAGGCCCGTGCAAGCGTAGCGCCGCCGGGCACAAACAGACTTAAATCTTACCGACCAGGTCCAGGGATGGAGCCAGCGTCGCTTCGCCTTCTTTCCATTTCGCCGGGCACACTTCGCCTGGGTGGGAAGCAACATACTGCGCCGCTTTGATTTTACGCAGCAGGTCAGACGCGTCACGGCCGATACCTTCAGCGGTAACTTCGATCGCCTGGATGATACCCTGCGGGTCAACCACGAAGGTGGCGCGGTCAGCCAGACCTTCATCTTCACGCATGTTGTCGAAGTTACGGGTCAGGGCGCCAGTCGGGTCGCCAATCATCGCGTATTTGATTTTCGCGATGGTTTCAGAGCTGCTGTGCCACGCTTTGTGGGTGAAGTGGGTATCGGTAGAAACAGAGTAAACGTCTACGCCCAGCTTCTGCAGTTCTTCGTAATGGTCAGCCACGTCGCCCAGTTCGGTCGGGCAGACGAAAGTGAAGTCAGCCGGATAGAAGAAGAAGACGCTCCAGCGGCCTTCGGTGTCTTTCTCGGTGACTTCGATGAATTCACCATTTTTGAATGCCTGGTTTTTGAACGGTTTGATTTTGGTGTTAATTAAGGACATCTATACTTCCTCCGTGTTTTCGTTGAGGTCTAAGTTAACGAATTTTTCCTGACCCGACCAATGCGTTTACATTATCGAATCAATAAGCGTTATCTAACAACCGGAACAAGACAACAATGTGAACCTGTCGACGCGTTCAGCGCAGTTCGCTGTTTTTCGCATCATTTGCCGCGACAAAAGTAAAAAGGCCACCCTTTCAGGCGGCCCCGTTACCTGAAATACCCGAAGGTAGGTTCAGCGCCAGTCAGACTGGCTATGTGTTGCGCTCTACATTACCTTAATGTAACAGCATCCAGGATTACATCACCCACGCCAGGAAAGGGCAATCCGTCGTTCTGCTGATCCTGCCTATAACTGTAATAGGTTTGGCAATGTTTCTTCCTTTCCTGCTGATTTTACAAGGAATACTCATGTTAAAACGTCTGCTGTTGCTCAGCCTTTTGCCTTTTTGTAGCTATGCGGAAGAACTGCCCGCCCCGGTAAAAGCAATTGAAAAACAGGGCATTACCATCATCAAACCCTTTGACGCGCCGGGGGGAATGAAGGGCTGGCTGGGGAAATACCAGGATATGGGCGTCGCCATCTACCTCACGCCTGACGGCAAACATGCCATTTCCGGTTATATGTACGACGAAAACGGCAACAACCTCAGCGAGCAGTTATTTCAAAAAGCGCTCTACACGCCGGCGGGACAGGAGATGTGGAAGAAGATGGCCAGCGCCCACTGGCTGCAGGATGGCGAAAAGGACGCCCCCATCGTGCTGTATGTCTTTGCCGATCCCTTCTGCCCTTACTGCAAACAGTTCTGGCAGCAGTCCCGTCCCTGGGTGGAGGCCGGTAAAGTGCAGATCCGCACCCTGCTGGTGGGCGTGATCAAGCCGGAGAGCCCGGCCACCGCCGCGGCGATCCTCGCCAGTAAAGATCCGGCGAAAACCTGGCACGATTACGAGCAATCGAACGGCAAAATGGCCCTGACGATACCGAAGGCTATCCCGCCGGAGAAGATGAAAATGCTCAACGTCAATCAGCAGCTGATGGACGATCTGGGGGCCAACGTCACGCCAGCTATTTATTATATGAATAAGGATAATATGCTGCAGCAGGTGGTCGGCCTGCCGGATAAAGAGAAGCTGTCTATTATGATGGGTGAAAAAGAGTAATTTCGTCCCGGTGTGGCGCCTGGCGAATCCGACCGCTGGTGCCACTGCCGATAGTAAGATATATTAAGCAAAACTTAATTTTATTTGCCCACAATTAAATTCACACCGCAAATACTAAGACGCAAGATATTATCGTTAGAAATATTTTAACTTACACTGGCAATAAACAGGACTGTGTTAATGGCAAATCTTTACGATCTGAAAAAGTTCGATCTAAATTTATTGGTTATTTTTGAATGTATCTATCAGCATTTAAGCATCAGCAAAGCGGCGGCGATGTTATTTATCACCCCGTCTGCGGTAAGTCAGTCATTGCAGCGTCTGCGTCAGCAGTTAGACGATCCGCTATTTGTGCGCGTCGGGAAGGGAATGACGCCCACCACCGCCTGCGTGAATCTTCATTACCACCTGCAGCAAAATCTGGAGCAGCTGGAAAAAACGATCAATCTCAATAACCGCTCCGATCTGCGTAAACGTATTGTAATATATGGCCCCCCGCTGTTCTGTTCAGTAAACAGCCACTTTATGATTAACCAGCTTTGTCATCAGGCCAACTTGCAAATTGAACACCATAACCTAACCACCACCGAATCGGCAGAGGAGCTGCTGGCATATCGCCAGGCTGACCTGGTGTTCACCCGAATGCCCATCACCAACCGCGCCACCATCTGTCAGCCCTATCAGACGGTGCAGACCCTCGCGGTGTGTCGGACGAACCATCCGCGGCGCGAGGCGCTCACGTCAGTTGACGCGCTGGCGCAGGAGTTTTTCACCCACTATATTACCAACGATCCCGTTATCCAGCGCGTTCAGCAAAGCAGCACGCCCTGGCTGAACCCGCGTAATATTGCCTTTCGCAGCGACTCTTTTATGACCATTCTTAACATGATCAATAAAACCGATCTGATTGGCTTCTTGCCGTCTTATTTATATGATTTTATTTCGCCAGCCATGCAACTTCACGTCCTCGATATAAACGAACTTTTTCCAGACATTACGATATATATTAACTACCATCAATCATCCGCACAAAATCATTTTTTATCTGAATTAATCACCATTTTAATGAATGACAGAGAGATATCACGTCCCCAATTCAATAACAGCCAATAACGATCCGACTTATTGCCCCTCCCCAAAGGAAGGGAAAGTCGACCATTAATTTCCCGCTCGTCATCGTTTATACTGAGCGAACGGGAATCTCTAGTATTAAAGGATTAATGGTCATGTCGTTTATCAAATATCCCTTAGCGGAATCGGTGCTGCAGGCGACGGAGCAGCGGATCGATTGGGTTATGGATAATTTTTCACGCATTTGCGTCTCTTTCTCTGGCGGAAAAGACTCTACCGTTATGCTCCATTTAACCGCGCAGGCAGCGCGGTTACAGGGTAAGAAAATCAGTGTGCTGTTTATTGACTGGGAAGCGCAGTTCTCCTGCACCATCGCTCACTGTGAAAAACTGCGCGCCCTCTATCAGGATGTTATCGATACCTTTTACTGGGTCGCCCTGCCGCTCACTACCCAAAATGCCCTGACGCAGTATAAGCCGCAATGGCAATGCTGGCAGCCCGGCACCGCCTGGGTCCGCCAGCCCCCCTCCTGGGCCATTACCCACCCGGGCTATTTTTCGTTTTACCAGCCGGGGATGAGCTTTGAAGCCTTCGTCAGCCACTTTGCCGAGTGGTTTTCACAGCGCCGTCCCGCCGCCGTGCTGGTGGGTATTCGGGCAGATGAGTCGCTGAATCGCTTTATGACCATCTCTTCTCAGCGAAAACAGCGCTTCGCCGACGATAAACCGTGGACCACCTCGGCGCCGGGCGGCCACGCCTGGTACATCTACCCGATCTATGACTGGAAAACCGCCGATATCTGGACCTGGTTTGCTAAAAGCGGCCAGCCCTATAACCCGCTGTACGATCTGATGTATCAGGCCGGTGTGCCGCTGCGCTATATGCGCATCTGCGAGCCCTTCGGTCCGGAGCAGCGCCAGGGGCTATGGCTGTACCATGTGCTGGAGCCGGAGCGCTGGGCCGCGATGTGCCAGCGGGTGAGCGGCGCGCACAGCGGCGGCGTCTATGCCGGGCATGATAACCAATTCTACGGTCACCGAAAAATCGACAAACCGGACCATTTGACATGGAAAAGCTATGCGCTGTTTCTGCTCGACAGCATGCCGGAAACCACCGCCGAGCATTACCGCAATAAGATCGCCGTCTACCTGCGCTGGTACCAGAAAAAAGGCATGGAAGAGATCCCTGATACTCAGCCCGCGGACGTTGGCACCAAAGATATCCCCTCCTGGCGACGGATCTGCAAAGTGCTACTCAATAATGACTACTGGTGCCGCCAGCTCTCCTTCAGCCCAACCAAAAGCAGCCACTATCAGCGCTACCGAAAACGTATGGAAAAACATCGCCAACAATGGGGGATATTATGCAACAACAACTAACGCAGGCGCTGGAGGATTTCCTGCAAACGCTGGATGACGAAGCGCGTATCGAGGCTATCAACGCGTTTCGCCAGGTGCTCCACCAACACAGCCCCTTCCGCTCGCAGCCCGTTGACTGTGTGCTGTGGGTCAAACAGGAGCAGGTTATCCCCAACGACTATAATCCGAATAACGTGGCGCCGCCGGAGAAGCGCCTGCTGCAGACCTCGCTGGAGGCCGATGGCTTTACCCAGCCGGTGGTGGTCATCAGGCAGGGACCGCAGGGGTACGCGATTGTCGACGGTTTTCACCGCCATGAGCTGGCCTGCAGCAAAGCGTCGCTGAAAAAAAAGCTGAAAGGCTATCTACCGGTCACCTGCCTGCCGAATGAAAACGCCTCACGCGACGGGCTGATGGCAGCGACAATACGCCACAACCGGGCGCGCGGACGCCACCAGATCCACGCCATGTCAGATATTGTCCGCGAGCTAACCCGCCTCGGCTGGACGCCGCAGAAGATCGGCAAAGAGCTGGGGATGGATGCCGATGAGGTGCTGCGCCTGAAGCAAATTAGCGGCCTGGCAGAGATGTTCGCCGACCGCCAGTTCTCTCAGGCGTGGACCATAAAGTAACTACAGCTCGCACAAACGCGCCGCCGCGGCCAGCAGGGTCTCCGGTTGTTTAGCGAAGCACAAGCGGATCAGCTTGTGCGGGAACGGGTCGGCGCAGAAGACAGAGAGCGGGATCGCCGCCACCCCAACCTCTGTCGTCAGCCAGCGGCAGAAGCTGACGTCGTCAAGGTCGGAGATGGCGCTGTAGTCCGCCAGCAGGAAATAGGTCCCCTCACAGGGCAGGAGCTCCAGCCGGCTGGGGCGCAGCGCCTCAATAAACAGATCGCGGCGTTCACGGTAAAAGGCCGGTAGTTCTTGGTAGTGATCCGGCGCCTCGCGCAGCATGTCGGCGATCGCCAGCTGCGCCGGGGTATTTACCGAGAAGGTCAGATACTGGTGCACCTTGCGCAGCTCCGCGCTGATGGCCGCCGGGGCCACGCAGTAGCCAACCTTCCAACCGGTCATATGAAACGTTTTGCCAAACGAAGAGACCGCCACCGCCCGCTCGCGCAATAGCGGATGCGCCAGCACGCTGGCGTGGCCGTCTTCGGCAAAGTTGATATGCTCATAGACCTCGTCGCTGAGAACATAGATCTCGCGTTCGGCAATCGCCTGCCACAGGGCGGCAAAATCCTCGCGTTGCCAGACCGTGGCCGAGGGGTTGTGCGGGGTGTTGAGGATCACCAGCCGGGTTTTGTCGCTCAGCGTCGCGGCAAACTGCTGCCAGTCGACGCGAAAATGCGGCGGCTGAAGGGCAATACGGCGTAATTCGCCGCCGGCCAGCGCCACCGCGGGAGCATAGCTGTCGTAGCTGGGATCGAAACAGACCACCTCGTCGCCGCGGCGCACCAGAGCGGTAATCGCCGCGTACAGGGCCTCCGTCGCCCCGGCGGTGACCGTGATATCGCTGTTGACGTCGGGTCGATATCCATACCGCTCCGCCGTCTTGTCAGCGATCGCCTCGCGCAGCGCCGGCACGCCGGTCATCGGGGCATACTGATTCGCCCCCTGCGCCACGTGGTACGCCAGACGCTCCTGAAGATAGCGCGGGCCGTCAAAATCGGGAAAGCCCTGCGACAGGTTTATGGCCTGATGCTGCTGGGCGAGAGCGCTCATCTGGGTAAAAATGGTGGTGCCAAGTGACGGGAGTTTACTCTCTGGAATCAATGGGTTATTACTCATTCTTTTTGTACCGATTGTAATGCTGTTGTTGAAGCCACTATAACACGATGTTAATATTTGGCAATCAAGACGCTTAGACGTCTAAATGCTAATGTTATTCCACGCTACGCCCACTCTGGAGAAACCATGATCCGCGCCATCGTGACCGACATAGAAGGCACCACCAGCGATATCCGCTTCGTGCATAACGTGCTGTTCCCCTACGCCCGCGAACGACTGGCCGGCTTTGTGACCGCTCAACAGCACGCTGAACCGGTGAGAACGATCCTCGACAACTTGCGCCGCGAGACAGACGCCCCCGCCGCCAGCACCGCCGACCTGATTGCTACCCTCTTCGCTTTTATGGACGAAGATCGGAAATCCACTGCGCTGAAGGCGCTGCAGGGGATCATCTGGCGCGATGGCTACCTCAACGGCGACTTTACCGGCCATCTCTACCCGGACGTGCTGCCGGCGCTGGAGAAATGGAAAGCACAGGGCATTGATCTGTATGTATATTCTTCTGGCTCCGTGGCAGCGCAGAAATTGTTATTTGGCTACAGCGATGAAGGTGATATTACTCATCTGTTTACGGGCTATTTCGATACCCTGGTAGGCGCCAAACGCGAAGCGCAGTCCTACCGCAACATTGCTGAACACCTGGGCCACGCCCCCGGGGCCATCCTGTTCCTGTCGGATATCCATCAGGAACTCGACGCCGCCGAAGCCGCGGGGTTGCGCACTGTCCAGTTGGTACGCGGCGACCGCGACCCGGCAAGCCGCCACCCTCAGGTTCAGCGTTTTGACGACATTCATCCGGAGCAGATCCCAGCATGAGCGCATTAACCCTTTTTTCCGTGAAAGATCCGCAAACGCCGGTCTGGCACAGCACCGACGCCAAAGCGATTCAGGAGCAGCTTAACGCCAAAGGCGTCCGTTTTGAGCGCTGGCAGGCTGACCGCGATCTCGGCGCGGCCCCCAGCGCAGAAACAGTGATTGCCGCCTATCAGCATGCGATTGACAAACTGGTCGCCGAAAAGGGCTATCAGAGCTGGGACGTCATCAGCCTGCGCGCCGATAACCCGCAGAAAGAGGCGCTGCGGGAAAAATTCCTGAACGAACACACTCATGGCGAAGACGAGGTCCGGTTTTTTGTCGAGGGCGCTGGCCTGTTCTGCCTGCACATTGGCGACGAGGTGTTCCAGGTGCTGTGCGAAAAAAACGATCTGATTTCGGTTCCCGCCCACACTCCGCACTGGTTTGATATGGGTTCAGAACCGAACTTCACCGCCATTCGCATTTTTGATAACCCGGAAGGCTGGATCGCCCAGTTTACCGGCGACGATATCGCCAGCGCCTACCCACGGCTGGCGTAACGTCGCCCTGTCATCAGCCTTAAAACGCCTGGCGCGCTTTCCCGGAGGCGGCGCATACCGCGCCTTCTGCGGGATAGCCGACCCGCCGCCGGCGATCCCTGACACCTAAACCGCAATAAACTTCGGCGGGTCAAAGGCGGTGATCGGCGGCAGTTCCTCTCGCCACGGGGCGATCTCCACCCAACAGCTCTGGGCGCTACAGCCCTGTCCCAGACGCGAACTGCCGCGATCCGCGGTTAACACGTTGGGATTACCGTGCTTATCGAGAGATCCTTTTTCATTCGGATCCAGAGGGTCATACCACGCGCCGGTGGACATCTGTACCACCCCCGGCAAAATCTGCTCGCTCAGGTGCACGCCCGCGAGAATCGCCCCACGGTCGTTATACACTTTCACCACGCTGCCTTCGCGAATGTCTCTTGCCTGCGCATCCTGCGGATGCATCCACAACGGCTCGCGTCCCTGAATTTTCGTCGCCCGGCTGACGCTGCCGTGGTCGTACTGACTGTGCAGACGGGCGCGCGGCTGACTGGAGAGCAGATGAAGCGGCCAGCGCGCCGCCTCCTGTCGCTGCCGGGCGGCCTCTTCCTCATCCCACCAGGGATGGCCAGGGCATTCGCGATAGCCAAACCCGGCGACGGTAGCGGAAAAGAGTTCAATCTTGCCGGAGGGCGTGGAAAGCGGATAGCGCTGCGGATCGGCGCGAAAATCGGCGAGAAAGACCTGCGGCCGCGCCGGCGCGCTGTACTCCAGCACCCCTTGCTGCCAGAAGTCTTCGAACGAGGGCAGCGCAATGCCCTCCTCCTGCGCCCGCGGTCTTGACTCCTCATAGAGATGGCGCAGCCATTGCCCGGCGTCCCGCCCCTCGCTGAACTGTTCTCCGAAGCCCAACCGCCCGGCAAGATCGAGGAAAATAGCGTAATCATCACGCGCTTCGCCCACTGGCGGGATCTGCGCGCTCATGGCAATCATAAACCCGTCGTGACCGCCGCTGCCGATATCCTCTCGCTCCAGCGAGGTGGTAGCCGGCAGAACGATGTCGGAGAATTTGGCCTGCGCGGTCCAGTACTGCTCATGCACCACCACCGTCTCCGGACGGCGCCAGGCCTCGCACAGTCGGTTAATATCCTGGTGATGATGAAACGCATTGCCTCCCGCCCAGTAGACCAGACGGATGTCGGGATAATGCAGCTGCTGACCGTCGAACTCATAGGCTTCTCCCGGGTGCAGCAGCATATCGGACAGCCGCGCCACCGGGATGACGCTGTCCACCGCATTCTCCCCGGCGGGCAAGCGCGGGCCGGAAAACGCTTTTCGCACCGCGCCCGCCAGGTTGGTACAGGCATAGCCAAACCCGAGGCCGCCGCCCGGCGTGCCGATCTGTCCCAGCAGCGCGGTCAGGGCCACCGTCGCCCAGTAGGCCTGCTCCCCCTGACGGGCGCGCTGGATAGACCAGGAGATATTCACCATCGTCCGGTGGCGGGCCATCTCCCGCGCCAGGTCGGCGATGCGCTGCGCGTCCAGGCCGGTTATCGCCGCCGCCCACGCCGGGGTTTTCGCCACGCCGTCATGCTCGCCCAACAGATAGGCGCGATAGGGAGCAAACCCGACGGTATGGCTGGCGACAAACGCCTGGTCGTAGAGGGACTCAGCGATCAGCACATAGCTCAGCGCCAGCAGCAGTGCGGTATCGGTACCCGGCCGAATGGCCAGCCACTCGGCGTCGGCCACCGCGCTGAGGTCATTGCGCACCGGACTGATATTAATAAACCGCGTGCCGTTGGCCTGCATCTTATCCAGCCAGTACGGCAGCATATGGTCATTGGCGCCGCCGCCGTTGACCTGGGCATTGCGCAGCGGCAGACCGCCAATCGCGACAAACAGCTGACACTCCCGCGCCAGCTCGGAAAAATGGGTATGCTGACGGTGCAGCGGGCTCAGCGGCCCGAGAATATGCGGCAGAATGCGCTCGCCCGCGGCGCTGCTATAGGTATTGGTGCTGGCGGTATACCCGCCAAAGCCCTTAAGAAAACGGTGCAGCTGGCTCTGCGCATGGTGAAAGCGCCCGGCGCTGGCCCAGCCGTAGGAGCCGCCGTAAATCGCCTCATTGCCGCAGCGCGCCTTGACCGAGCGCAGCTCGCGAGCCACCAGGTCCAGGGCCACCTCCCAGCTGACTTCGACAAAGGGCTCCTTGCCTCGCCCTTCTCGTGACGCCGGCCCGTGCTGCAGATAGCCGACGCGCACCGCCGGGCGGCGAATGCGCGTTTGGCTGGTCACCGCGTCGGGGAGCGATTGACCGATGCGTGAGGGGTTTTTATCCCAGGGCACCGGCTTAACCGCCACGATCTCGCCCTCGCGGCTCTCCACCTGCCAGGTTCCCCAGTGCATCACCGTATAATTATGCTGTTTCTTCATAGCGCCCGCGTTCTTCTCAGCCTAAGGTTCGTTAAAATAAAGCGGGGAAATGCGGTAATATTCCTTACCCGGCCAGACATTGCTCTGCTAAAAAAAGCGTTAGCCCGCGCAATCTTCTCTTTTTCGCAGTAGAGGCCGTATTTCCCATGCACTCATAATATTAAGAAAATTGTCTTTATCCGCTAAATAAACACAGAACAAACCAAAAATAAAACCACAAAATAAAAAGGCCTACCCGGCATCATGAAATATTTTCAGGTTCTTCATGACAAAATAAACTTTTTCTCTGGCGTTTCCGCGATATAACATTGCCGGCATAACTTAGACTTATTTTGTATTTGAGGTGGCGAGGTGCTTCTTGTCATGCTACCGGTCCGCAACCACCTTCATCACAGGATCATAATAACAATGTCGCAGAAGAGAAAATTATTGCCTGCCGCGCTGGGACTGCTTTCCCTTGCCTCGCTGAGCGTCACCGCCGCTGACGCCCTCTCATTACAGGGAAAAACCATTGGCGTGGCCGTCGTAGGCACCCAGCATTTCTGGGATCGCGAGGCTTTCAAAGGCGCGACAGAAGAAGTGGAGAAGCTGGGGGGCAAAGTCATTGGCGTCGATGGCGGCCGGGATAATCAGGTTCATGCCAATAATCACGATATTTTACTGTCACGCAAGGTGGACGCGGTAATTAGTATTCTCGGCGACAGCGCCGTCGAACCCAAATTTAAAGCCTTACGTGATGCCGGCATCCCGGTATTCACCGTGGATCATGTTTCACAATATTCGGTCAACAATTCCACCTCCGATAACTACACTCTGGGCTCCACCATCGGTCGCTACATGGCGGACGAATTAGGCGGCAAAGGTAATGTGGCGGTATTTAACGCGTTCTCCAGCGCGCTGCGTATTTGCGGAATTCGTTACGATCAGTGGAAATATGTCCTTAAGGATTATCCGGATATTCATATTATCCAGCCTGAGCTCGCGGAACAGTTCGCCAACTCGCCGGAAGACGCGCGGAAGAAAACCCTCGAATTACTCAGCCAGTACCCGAAAGGCAAACTGGATGCCATCCATGTCGCCTGCTGGGATCAACCGGCCATCGGTATCGTCCAGGCGCTGGAAGAGACCGGTCGTGATAAGGACGTGAAAGTGACGGCCATCGACGCCGGCCCGGAGACACTGGAGATCATGGCGGAGCCCGGCAGCCCCTTCGTGGCTAACGTCGCACAGCAGCCGCATCTGATCGGCCAGACCTCCGCCGATAACGTGGCCCGCTACTTTGCCGGTCAGAAACTGCCGGTGCAAACCTTTATCCCGGTCATACCGGTGAAAGGTCCGCAGGAAGCGAAAGCGGTGTATAAACAGTTGGGATACGGCGAACTGCAGTGATAAATCAACACCCTGGCGGGGAGCGCCCCGCCGCGGGTCTGGTCATGGACCAGATCGGCAAACGTTTTGCCAGCGTAACGGCGCTGAATGCGGTTACCCTGCGCCTCAACCCGGGGGAAATTCATGGCCTGATTGGCGAGAACGGCGCCGGTAAATCGACGCTGATCAAAATCCTCGCCGGCGTCTATCAGGCCGACAGCGGTAGCGCGACCCTCGACGGCCGCCCGCTGCCCCTCGGCAACCCGGCAGCCATCGAAGCCGCCGGCATCCGCGTGATCCACCAGGAGCTCAACCTGATCCCGCACTTTACCGTCGCGGAATCGGTGTTTCTGGGTCAGGAGTATCGCACCCGCTGGGGGGCGCTGGATCGCCGACGGATGAGGGCCGCCACGGCGCAATTTTTCCAGCAAAACTGGCAGCTGGCGATCGACCCCGAACGTCTGGTGCGGGATCTGAGCCTGGCCGAGCGCAAGCTGGTGCAAATCGCCCGCGCGCTGATCGACGGCGCGGCGCGGCTGGTGGTGTTCGACGAGCCCACCGCCCCCCTCGAGGCCCAGGAGGCCAGTCTGGTCTCCTCCGCCATCCTGCGCCTGCGCGACCAGGGCATTGCCATTCTGTATATTTCCCACTACCTCAATGAGATAGCCACCCTCTGCGACCGCGGCACCGTGCTGCGCAACGGGGAAGTGGTCGGCTACCCGGACCGCGACCTGCTGCAGAATACCGAGGCGCTGATCGCCATGATGGTCGGCCGGGAAATCGACCAGCTGTATACCCCGCGCCAGCGCCCGGCGGCAGACAACGGGGCTGCTCCATTACTCTCGGTGCGCCAGTTGAGCGACGGACGGCAGCTACAGGACCTCTCTTTTGATATTCACCCGGGGGAGATCGTCGGCGTCGCCGGCCTGCTCGGGGCCGGGCGCGATGTGCTGGTTGACTTACTCTACGGCTTGCGCCCGGCGGAGCGCGGTACGATCCACCTCGACGGCCAGCCGCGACGTATCCGTACGCCAAAGCAGGCGATCCGCGCCGGAATGGCGCTGGTCCCGCGTGACCGCCGTCATCAGGGGCTGATCCTGCCTTTCACCACCGCTGACAACATTAATCTCGCCTCGCTGCCCGAGACCGCCACCTTTGGCTGGGAGCGGCGGGGGCTTGCCGAGCAGAAAGCGCGCGACTGGATAGCACAGCTGGCGATCCGCCCGGGACGCCCGGCCCTGCCGGTACGCTACATGAGCGGCGGCAACCAGCAAAAAGCGATCCTCGCCCGCTGGCTCGGCACCGATGCCCGGCTGTTTATTCTCGATGAACCCACCCTTGGGGTTGATATCGGCGCCCGCCGCGATATTTATCAACGTACGCGCCAGCTGGCCGATCAAGGACGGGCGGTGCTGGTCTCCTCCAGCGACGCCACCGAATTACTCGGACTATGCGACCGGATCCTCGTCCTCTGGCGCGGCGCGCTGGCGGCCAATCTGCCCACCCGCGGGCTGACCCTCGACGCCCTGCTGGTGGCGATCAACGGCGGACAGGAGCCTTCACCATGAGTACCGCTATCCAGCGTCGCAGCCGTCCGGGCCTGGCGACGCTTATTGAAAAATTCCCCCTGATCCTGTTTCTGGCGCTGCTGGTGTGGCTGAGCGTGCAGTCGCCCTACTTCCTCAGCTGGCAAAATATCAGCCTGATGCTGGTCCAGAGCGTTCCGCTGGCGATCCTCTGTTTCGGCCTGGTCTGCGTCATCGCCGTTGGCGGAGATGACGTGGTCTCCGGCGGCATCGACCTCTCCCTGCCGGCGACCGCGGTGCTCGGCGTCGCGCTGCTCAGCCTTGGGCTGGCCGAATGGCACACGCCGTATCTCCTGCTGCTGGCGCTGCTGACGGCGGTTTGCCTGCTCTGCGGGGCGATCAACGGCTTCCTGGTGCTGGCGGCCGGCCTGCCGCCGCTGCTGGCCACCCTCTCGACCTCGGTGGCGTTTACCGGCCTGACGGACCTGTTGACCGGCCAGCGGCGCATCGCGGTCAGCGATCCGCTGATGGTCGCCTTTCGCGATAACAGCGTGCTGGGCCTGCCCTGGCCGCTGGTCTATCTGCTGGGGGTGTTTATCCTGTTCCAGTTCCTGCTCCATCACTCCCGCTTCGGCCAGCATGTGCAGGCGGTGGGCGGCAATCGCGATATGGCGCAGATGAGCGGCCTGAACGTGCGCCGCTTAACCCTACTGGTCTGGCTGTTAGCGGGCATCGCCGCCGGGCTGGCTATTCTGCCGCTGCTCAGCCAGGGCTCCGGCAGCTCCAGCGGAACGGCCACGCCGTTGCTGCTGGAAACCGTGCTGGCGACCTTTATCGGCGCCGCCTTCTCGCGTCGTCGGGTGGTCACCATCTGGGGCGCGCTGCTGGGGGCGATTCTGGTTAACGCCCTCTCTAACGGGCTCGGCCTGCTGGGGGTCAATATCTTCTGGATGGGCGCCATTAAAGGCGGCCTGATCCTGGTGGTGCTGGCGGCATCGGCGGTCAGACACAAAGGAGGCGAGGCATGAGCCAAATCACCCTGAAAACCCCAGCGCCTGCGGAACAGACGGTCAGCAGCCCGCTGGCCTGGCTGTCGCGGGCCGGATTCGGCGTCATCACCCTGCTGTCCATTGCCCTGTTCGGCTGGGCGAATCCGGTATTTTTAACCGTGGATAACTGGGCCAACCTGCTGCAGGGCAGCGCGATCCTGCTGATTGTGGCGATGGCGATGACCTTGATCGTCAGCGCGGGCGCGATTGACCTGTCGGTAGGCGTCGCGCTCGATTTTGGCGCCGCCTTCGCCCTCGTCGCCCTGAAAACCTGGCATCTGCCGTGGCAGGCGGCGGTGGGCTGCGCCCTGCTCGGCGGGGTGCTGATTGGCCTGCTCAATGCTTTTCTGATCCTCATCTGCCGGATCCGCCCCTTCCTCGCCACCCTCGGCACCTGGTTTATCGCCAGCAGCGCCGAACGCATCTATACCGATGGCGGCGGCGCGATAGCCTATCGGCGGATGGCCCCCGAGTATCACGACCTGGCGGTGGGTAACCTTGGCGGCATCCCCACGCCGGTCGCGATCGTGCTGGCGCTGTGGCTGGCGGCCTGGCTGGTCACCGAGCGTACCCTGTGGGGCAAATATATCCGCGCCATCGGTCAGAACAGCGAAGCGGCGCGCATCGCCGGGATCCGCGATCGCCTGACCATGCTCGGCGTGCTGGTGGCCGCCTCGGCCCTCTGCGCCATCGGCGGGGTGATCCTCTCCGCCAACCTGCGGCAATTTACCCCGCTGGCCGGGCAGTCTTATCTGATGGACGCCATTGCGGCGGTGTTTATCGGCACCGCCTTTAACCGTCTGGGACGGGTCAGCATCGCCGGCACGCTGGGCGGCGTGCTGTTCCTCGCCATTATTGATAATGGTCTGAATCTGATGGGGCTCAATTATCTGGTGAAGGACGCGCTGGTCGGGGTGATTCTGGTGGTGGCCCTCGCCCTATCCTTCTGGCAGGCGCGCCTGCGCCAAACGCATCGCTAAACGGGAGACCGATGGCAACCTTTGACGCCGTGTTTGTCGGCCTGACTATTCTGGATACCGCCGGGCGCCCGGTGGTGGCGATCCCGCCGCGCGGCGGCGTCGCCTTTATTGAGCAAATTCGCCTCAACCCCGCCGGCACCGCCGCGGGGGCCAATATTAACGCCGCGAAGCTCGGGATCCGCACCGCAGCGGTGGCCTGCCTGGGCGAAGATGAAAAAGCCGACTTTATCCTCGCCAGCTATGCCCGGCTGGGCATCGACTGCTCGCTTATCCAGCGCACCGCGCTGAAGGAGACCTCGGCGACGATCCTGCCGATTCGCCCCAACGGCGAACGTCCGGCCCTGCACTGCCGGGGTGCGTCTGACGCCCTGTTCGTCAGTGAGGCGGAATTTGACGCCGTCCTTGACTGTCGCTTCCTGCATCACGGCGGGACCGGACTGCTGGCGGCAATGGACCAGGGACAGAGCGCGCGGCTGTTGCAGGCGGCCAAAGCGCGCGGGGTCACCACCAGCTTTGATCTTATCGCCCCGAATGAACACACCCTGGAACTGCTGCGGCCCCTGCTGCCGTCGGTGGATTATTTCATGCCTTCCCTGGAGGAAGCCGCCTTTCTCTCCGGGGAGACGCAGCCGGAGGCCATCGCCCGCTTTTTCTTTGCGCTGGGCGTGGGCACCT
The DNA here is from genome assembly GCF_019753495.1 of Klebsiella sp. TF21-TM. Taxonomy (NCBI): domain Bacteria; kingdom Pseudomonadati; phylum Pseudomonadota; class Gammaproteobacteria; order Enterobacterales; family Enterobacteriaceae; genus Klebsiella; species Klebsiella sp. TF21-TM. The sequence continues at coordinate 118,185 of NZ_JAIJYL010000010.1, forward strand.
GCATTCTGAAAGACGGCGAGAACGGCTCCTGGCTTATCGGCCGCGATGGCGTGCTGGAGCATATTGCGCCGTGGCCGGTCGAGGCGGTGGATACCACCGGCTGCGGCGACAGCTACTGCGGCGGGTTTATAGCCGCGCTGGCGCGCGGACTCAGCGTGAAAGCAGCGTGCGACGTCGCCTCGGCGGTGGCCGCGCTGGTGGCGACCGGGATGGGATCGGATGCCGGGGTGGTGGACTGGGAACAGACCCAGGCTTTTATGGCGGCCCATCGCCCCTGACGCTGGACCCGCGCCGCCGCAGGCGCGGCGGCGCTAGCGGCTTAACGCCACTGGTACAGCAGCGGCTCTCCGGCGACATAGCGCTGAAGATCGGCGGCAATCATCGCCGTGTGTTTGGCGATACTCTCCCGGGTAGCCCCGGCGATATGCGGCGTAATAATCACGTTATCAAACTCGGTGACAAATGGGTGATCGCGCCACAGCGGTTCTCGGTGATACACGTCCAGCGCCGCGCCGCCCAGCGGGCCGTGACGCAGGGCATCAATCAGCGCCGCTTCGTCGACCACCGCCGCGCGGGAGGTATTGATCAGCAGCGCGCCGGGCTTCATGCTGTTTAACAGCGCCGCATTCACCAGCCCGTCGCTGTGCGGTCCGCTGCTCAGATGCAGGCTGACGATATCCGCGTCGCGGAACAGCGCCTCCAGGGTCGTTTTCTGTAGCCCTGGCTCATTGATATCCTCTGCGGCGACGAACGGATCCACCACCCGCACCGCCATGCCGAACGCCCGGGCGATACGCGCCACCCGGCGGCCAATGTTGCCATAGCCCACCAGCCCCAACGTTTTATTGCGCAGTTCACTGCCCTTAAACACTTCATAGGGGCTTTCCGGGCTTACGTCCCAGACCACATCCCGCCGCAGGCCCTGCTGGGTGGCGGCGGCGGCATTATCAGCCTGCGTGAACTCCCCCCGCTTCAGCGCCGCATGGGATTGCGGAATGTGGCGCGCCAGGCTGAGCATCAGGCCAAGCGTCAGCTCCGCGGCGGCATCGGCATTGCGCCCCGGGGTGTAGAGCACCCGGATGCCGCGCGCCTGCGCGGCCTGGGTATCAATATTCACCGGATTGGCGCGGGTACAGGCGATCACCTGCAGGCGCGGACAGGCGGCCATCACCGCGTCCGTCACTTCATCATAGCTGGTCACCAGCACCTCGGCGTCGTGGGCCAGCTCAATCAGCTGGCCGGCGCTGAGTTTCGGTTTGCCCAGCGCCCATCCCTCTACCAGCAGCTCGCCCAGCAGGTGGAAGGCGCTAAGGTCGCCAGCATGCTCGGCGGTAAAAACGATTTTCATGGTTGTACTTCCTGAGAAAGATGTTGAAGAGCGGCCTGCCTGGCCTGCCATACCGGCAGCATCTGCTCGCGCAGCAGGCGATAAACGGGATACAGCGCCGCATAGCGGGCATGCGCCTGAGGGCGCGGCTGATAGCGGGTCTGCGCCAGCGGAGGCGTCTCGGCCAGCGCAGCGACGCTGCGGGCCGCCAGAATCGCCGCCCCGCGCGCGCTCAGTTCGTTAAAGGCGCTGGAGACCACCGTGCGCCCGGTACAGTCGGCGATAATCTGCAGCCAGGTGGCCGAGGCGGCGCCGCCGCCGGTCAGATACAGCTCGCCGCCCTGCGGATAACCCTGCAGCGCATCGACAATGGCGAAGGCCAGGCCTTCAAACACCGCGCGCTGCAGTTCGGCGCGGGTGGTGTGCGGGCTAATGCCGATAAAGCCGGCCCGCGCGTCGGGACTGTAAAACGGCGCGCGTTCGCCATTGAGGTACGGCTGCCAGAAGACGCCGCCGCTGCCCGGCTCCACGTCCGCGATCGCCTGCTCCAGCCGACCCAGATCGGCGTCCAGCGAAATATGCTGCTGCAGCCAGTCAATGTTTGGCGTACCGGCCTGCATCGGAAACAGCGAGATCACCTGTCCGGCTTCGGTATGGGTGACAAAGCGCGTCGCCTCGTTCACCGTCTGCGGGCCGCGGCAGACGATCCCGGTGCAGCAGGTGGTGCCGAGGATCGTGTAGATGTCCCCTTCGTTGACCGCGCCGCAGCCCAGCGCGGCGCTGCAGACATCCAGCGCCCCGGCGGCCACCGGCGTCGCGGCGGGCAGCCCGGTCAGCGCCGCCACCGCGTCGCTCAGCGTGCCGGCCGGAGCATCCGGGGCCAGCAGCGGGGGAAACAGCGGCAGCAGTTCGTCCAGCCCCATCTCGTTCATCACCACCGAGGACCAGCTGCCGCTCTGCTGATTGAGTAACGAGCTGCTGGCGTCCGTCAGCTCCAGCGCCGCCACGCCGGTCAGGCGAAAGCGGATCCAGTCCTTGGCGAAAAACAGATAGCGCGCGGCCGCCAGCCGCTCCGGCTGATACTGTTTCAGCCAGTACAGCTGCAGGCTGGTATTGCAGGGCTGCAGGTGGGTGCCGGTATCGGCGAAATAGCGGCGGTCAAAGCCGGGCCGGCGCAGCAGGTCGCTCATCAGCGCGTGGCTGCGGGTATCGCTCCACAGGATCCCCGGGCCCACCGGTTCGCCCTGCTCATCGCTGAGCCAGACTCCCTCCCCTTGCCCGGCGAGGCCGATGGCCCGCAGCCGCCCCGCCTGCAGCGCCGGGTGGCGGGCAATCTGGCGCAGAATAGCCAGCACCGAATGCCACAGCTGGGTCATATCCTGTTCCGCGTAGCCATTGGCCGACAGGCGGGGGGAGGTGTTTTCCGCGGCGCTGGCGCGCGCGGTGAAATGCTGATCAAACAGCACCGCTTTCACCCGGGAGGTGCCGATATCGATACCAAGATAAAAATCCATACCTGCTCCGGCTCAAGGCTCGTAGCGGCGGCGCATCAGCTCGCACTCGAACAGGAACTCCAGCCCTTCCAGTTGTCGGCGGGCCTCCTGAATATCTTTCCCCCAGCAGGTCAGGCCATGTCCGCGCAGCAGAAAGCCGTAGCGCAGCGGGCGGGTTTGCGCATAATCGGCAATCCGCGCCGCCAGGGCGTCAATATCCTGATCGTTATCGAAGATGGCGACCGGAACGGTGTCGAGATGGCTGTGCTGCCCGCTGAGGGTTTTCTGCATTTCATACCCCTGCAGCGCCAGCGTGTCGCTTTTTTCGATGCGCGACAGCACGGTGGCGTTGACGGTATGCACATGCAGCACCACGTTGGCCTCCGGGAACAGGCGATAGACCAGCGTGTGCAGGCCGGTCTCGGCCGACGGTTTCCGTCCGGAAGGGGCCTGGTTGGTGGCGATCTCCACCTGCAGGAAATCCTCGGTCGTCAGGCTGCCTTTGTCGCGGCCCGACTCGCTTAGCCAGCACCAGGTGTCATCCTGACGCACCGACATATTGCCGCCGGTCGCCGGCGCCCAGCCTTTCGCGCCGATCCAATGACAGGTGGTAACCAGTTGCGCGAGTCTTTCTTGCCACATAGCAGTTCCTTAGGTTAGCGATGATTTATTTAGCCGTCTAAATGGCTATTTACCCGATACTAACACCGCTAACCGGAGGGAACAATATTTCAGGAAACACACATAAGACAAATGGTTATATCATAAATGCATATTAAATAACCTTTATTCACAGCAATTTAACCAACCGCGGTGAGTCCGCTACGATTCCCTCCTGTCTGGCGCCAAAACGCTGGCGGATTCTGCTGGTTGAAATTCTCCGCCTGCGCCGGGAATACCGTCGCCGCTCTCCTCTGCCCCCGACTGGTGCAAAACATGGCAGGATGCACACTAAAATGGCATTACTCCCCCTACATCCCGCAATAACTGTGCATATTGCACACCGCGCGCTATTCCCCGTGCCCGGTTTTTCCTGGCACATCTCTTGCTACTTCCGGCTATCACCGCCCATCTAACCAGCCAGAGGTTCCAGGATGTCAAACAGCAATGATTTTCCCCTCGTCGAAGCGCCCGCCGCCGGACGTAAAGGCGTATTTTCCATCGCCATGGTGTTATTCAGCTTTACCTTTTTCACCGGCACGATGTTCGCCGGCGGTAAACTCGGCGTCTCCTTTTCCATCGTCAATCTGCTGTGGATAGCCGTCATCGGCAACGCCTTGCTGGCCCTGTATGCCGCATCGCTGGGTTGGATCGCCGCGCGCAGCGGCCTGAATACGGTGCTGATGGGCCGCTTCTGCTTCGGCGAAATCGGCAGCAAGCTGGCCGATTTTATCCTTGGCTTTGCCGAGCTGGGCTGGTACGCGTGGGGGACGGCCACGGTCGCTATCTCGCTGGTGAAGATCCTCGCCCTGCCCGAGGCGCTGACCCTGCCGCTGATGGTGCTGTTTGGCATTCTGTTCTGCGTCACCGCGCTGGTGGGCTACAAGGGGCTGGACGCGCTGTCGCGCCTGTCGGTGCCGCTGATGTTCGTGCTGCTGGTGGTCTCCATGTATCTGGCGCTGCGCCACGCCGGCGGCTGGCAGGCGATGACCCGCATTGCGCCAGGCGACGCCATGACCTGGTCGGCGGCCATCACCATGGTCTTTGGCACCTTCGCCAGCGGCGCCACCCAGGCGACAAACTGGACCCGGCTGGCCAACTCCAGCCGTACCGCCATTCTCGCCAGCATGGGCAGCTTCCTCGTCGGCAACGGGCTGATGATCGTTGCCGGCGCCTGGTGCGCTATCGTCTATCAACAGGCCGATATCGTCGAAGTGCTGATCCTGCAGGGGCTGTCGGTGGCCGCGGTGATCATGCTGTGTCTCAATCTGCTGACCATCCAGGGCCCCACCATCTATAACGTCTCCGCCGCCGCCTGCCATCTGCTGCGCAGCGAACGTCGCCGCACGCTGACCCTCGCCGCCGCCGGGGTGGGCATTGTGCTGGCCATTGGCGGTATGTACGAAATGCTGATCCCGTTCCTCGTGCTGCTGGGCAGCATTATCCCGCCCATCGGCGGGGTGATCCTCGCCGACTACTGGTTCGCCCGCGGCGGGCGCTATCCCCTGCTGCAGAACGCCCGCTTGCCGCGTTTTAACTGGCTGGGACTCGGCGCCTACGCCGCCGGCGCGGTGGTGGCTTATCTGTCGCCGTGGATCGCGCCGCTGGTGGGGATCACCGTCTCCGCGCTGGTCTATATCGCCCTGACCCTGCTAAGCAAGCGTCAGCCTGCCGCCGTCGCGGAGCAGGAGCCATGAGCCTGACGGTCAGCGAACTGCTGGCCCTTGAGGGACTCTCCGCCCTGCGTCTGCGGGCGGGAAAGCAAGGGCTGCAGCGGGCGGTACGCTGGTACTACGTGGCGGAAAATGAGCATATCGCCGAGTGGATCATGGGCGGCGAGCTGGTCTTTATCACTGGCATCAACCATCCCCGGGATGAAGCCAACCTGATCCAGCTGCTGATGGAGGGCAAACAGCACGGCATCGCCGGGATGGTGATCCTCACCGGCGAGGCCTATATCCACGCCATTCCCGCCACGCTGATCGCGCTTGCCGACGAGCTGGGCATTCCACTGATCGAGCAGCCCTACCTGCTGAAGATGGTGATTGTCACCGAGCGGGTCGGCACCGCGCTGGTTCGCAGCGAAAGCGCCCTGCAGTCGCAGCGCGACATCCTGATGCAGCTGGTCACCGGCGACTATCCGGACCTGCAGATGCTCCACCAGCGCGCCCTCCACCAGCAGCTCGATTTTACCCGCCCGCTGCGGCTGGCGGCGCTGCGCCTGGAGGGACTGTCCCGCCTGTTTCGCCAGTTTCCGCCCGAACAGGCCGAAGCCTGGCTGCAGCAGGCCCACCGCAGCGTGCGCCAGCAGCTGCAGCTGCAGCTCAACCAGCAGGGCAACCCCTTCCCGCTGCTGGAGCGCAGCAATATGTTCCTTTTCCTGCTGCCGGATGAGGAGGGGGAAGGCTTTCAGCAGAAAAAGTGGCTGCAGCAGTGGCTGCAGACGCTGGCGGAGGGAGAAGAGAGTTTGTCGCTGCTCTGCGGCCTTTCCGCGCCGGTCAGGCAGCTGCAGGGCTACCCGCGGGCGCTGTCGCAGGCGCGACAGGCACTGGATCTTTGCGATACCCTGCGGCCGACCCAGCGGATCAGCGACTATCAGCAGCTGGGGTTTATCAAACTGCTGTCCGCGGTCAGCGACCCGGCGCTGCTCAACGATTTTATGCACGACACCCTGGGCTGCCTGATCGAGCCGGGCCGTAAAGCGCCGTGGCTGCTGCTGGAGACCCTCGAGACGCTGCAGCAGGAGAACGGCAACGTGGTGCGGGCCGCCGACCGGCTGGGTCTCCATCGCAACACCCTGCATCAGCGCATCCAGCGTATTGAAAAACTGACCGGCTACCCGGTCAGCCACCCTCAGTTTCATCTCAACGCCTCGGTCGCGCTGGTGATCTGGCGTTTATCGCAAAACCATTTACAGGACCAACCATGAAAATTGTTAACGCCCGCCTGCGCCGCCAGGAGGCGCTGTTTACCCTTGAGCTGCAGGACGGCCTGATTCAGCGCATGACCGCCCAAACCGCGATGCAGACCGCCGACGCCGGCGATATCGACGCCCAGGGCCGGCTGGCGATCCCCCCCTTCGTCGAGCCGCATATTCATCTTGACGCCACCCTCACCGCGGGCGAGCCGGAGTGGAACCGCAGCGGCACCCTGTTTGAAGGCATCACCCGCTGGAGCCAGCGCAAAGCGAGCATCACCCCGGAGGACACCCGCCAGCGGGCGCTGAAAACCATCGGCATGCTGCGCGATTTCGGCGTCCAGCACGTCCGGACCCATGTGGATGTCACCGACCCGTCGCTGTCGGCCCTGCAGGCGCTGCTGGCGGTGAAAAAAGAGGCCGCCGATCTCATCGATCTGCAGATTGTCGCCTTTCCGCAGGAGGGGATTGAATCCTACCCCGACGGTCGGGGGCTGATGACGCGCGCCATCGAGATGGGCGCCGACGTGGTGGGCGGTATTCCGCACTATGAAAACACCCGCGACAAAGGGGTCAGTTCGGTGATGTTTTTGATGGACCTCGCCCAGCGCTATGGCCGCCTGGTGGATGTCCACTGCGATGAAATCGACGATCCGCAGTCGCGTTTCCTCGAAGTGCTGGCGGAAGAGGCCCGGGTGCGCGGTATGGGGGCGCAGGTCACCGCCAGCCACACCTGCGCGATGGGCTCTTATGACAACGCCTACTGTTCGAAGCTGTTTCGCCTGCTGAAAGCCTCGGGGATCAACTTTATCTCCTGCCCGACCGAAAGCATTCATCTGCAGGGCCGGTTTGACAGCTGGCCGAAACGGCGCGGCGTCACCCGGGTGGCGGAGCTGGATCGCGCCGGCATCAACGTCTGCTTTGCTCAGGACTCGATTCAGGATCCGTGGTATCCGCTGGGGAACGGCAATATCCTGCGCATTCTGGATGCCGGACTGCACATCTGTCATATGCTCGGCTATGACGATCTGCAGCGCTGCCTTGACTTCGTCACCGACAACAGCGCCCGGGCGCTCTGTCTGGGCGATAACTACGGCCTCGCCGAAGGCCGCCCGGCTAACCTGCTGATCCTCGATGCGGAAAACGACTACGAGGCCGTCCGCCGCCAGGCGCGGGTGCTAACCTCCATTCGCCACGGTAAGGTGATTTTGCAGCGTGAGGTGGAGCACATCCGCTACCCGGCATAAGGCGCAAGGCGCTGCGCGTCGGCGCCTTTCTGTGATACCTTTTCAGGCAGTGTGCGTGACCGACGCCCGCCCGGGCGTCGGCTTCCTGGAAAACAGACGGCGCGAAACGACGATGAGCGATAAAAAATGGATTAAGGCCGAGGATGTGGCCAGACTGGCCGGCGTCTCGCGCTCGGCGGTCTCCCGTACCTTCACCCCCGGCGCCTCGGTGTCGGAGAAGACCCGGCAGAAGGTGCTGAGCGCCGCGGAAGCTCTGGGCTATCAGGTGAATATCATCGCCCGGACGATGATCACCGGCAGCAGTAATTTTATCGGCATCGTCACCGCCGGTTTCGACAACCCGTTTCGCAGCAAACTGCTGGCGCCGCTGGTCCATCAGCTGGCGCTCAACGGCTTTATGCCGCTGCTGATGAACGCTGACGATCCGCAGCAGCTCGCCCCTTCGCTTAAACAGCTGCTGAGCTACCACGTCGCCGGCGTGATCATCACCTCCGGCGCGCCGCCGCTGTCGCTGGCGGAAGAGTACCTGGCGCGCAAGATCCCCGTCACCCTGATCAACCGTCATGCGGACCTCGCCGGCTGCGACCGGGTGTGCAGCGATAACGCCCAGGGGGCGAAGCTGGTGGCGGGCTTGTTCAGTCGTCGAGGCTGGCGGCAGGTTGGCTTTATTGGCGAAAATCGCGAGAACTTCAGCACCCGCCAGCGTTATGACGCTTTTATCGCTCAGACGTCGGGCATGACGGTGACCAGCCGCTTTTGCGACGGCGGCGGTTATCAGGCCGGCCACCAGGCCGCCAGAGAATTAGTTGCTGAAAACCCCGGGGTGCAGGCCCTGTTCTGCGCCACCGATATGCTGGCGCTGGGCGCCCTGGACGGCCTGCGGGACGCCCCCGCCGCCGCCCCGCTACCGGCCATCGTCGGCTTTGACGATATCCCGCAGGCGGACTGGCGCCCCTATCAGCTCACCACCGTTCAACAGAATACCGCCCTGCTGGCCCACCACGCGGTGGATCTGTTGATGACGCGGATCGCCCGCTTCAGCCTGCCCTCGCGCCATCGCGAAGTGCCGGTGAAACTAATTATTCGTCAAAGTGCGAAATGAAAAAATCATTTTATGCTGGATCGATCACAGAATCTTCTGTGAAACCCGGCCACACTCATTCGGCCCTTCGGGGCTGTTTTTTTCACGCAAAATGCACACGTGTGCAAAATAGGGAGTCACTATGCAATCTCAGGAATCAGAAGCGCTACAGACCCGCTACCGCCTGGCCTGCGAGCTGGCGAAAGCGGGGGCTGAGCTGGCGTTTGAATACTATCAACAACGCGAAGCGCTGACCGTCGACCATAAGGGCGACGATCTGCAGGATGTGGTCAGCGTGGCCGATAAGCGGGTGGAGGCCTTTGTGAAACAGCGCATTCAGAGCGCGTTTCCGGAGGATGGTTTTCTCGGCGAAGAGAGCGGCGCCCGCCTGTCCGACGCGCGGGTGCTGTGGGTGGTCGACCCCATCGATGGCACCAGCTGTTTCCTCAACGGCTTGCACACCTGGTGCCTGTCGCTGGCGATCGTCGCCGACGGCGAACCGGTCATCGGCGTGGTCTATGACCCCAACCATCGCGAGCTGTTTCACGCCCTGCGGGGCCATGGCGCCTGGCTCAACGACGCCCCGATCCGTCCGCACCCCGCGACGACGGTCAGGGAGGGGGTGATGGGCGTCGGCACCTCGCATCGCGTCACCCCGGCGGACTTTCTGCCGTTTCTGCAGGCGCTGCTCAGCGACGGCGGCATGTTTATCCGCAACGGCTCCGGCGCGCTGATGAGCGCCTGGGCGGCGGCAGGCCGCTTGATTGGCTACTACGAGCCGCACATGAACCCATGGGACGCCCTGCCGGGGCTGGTGCTGATGCGCGAAGCGGGCGGCGCCAGCAACGATTTTCTGGCGCAGGAGGGGATCCAGCGCGGCAACCCGCTGCTGCTGGCCAGCCAGACGCTCTACCCGCAGCTGAAAAAGATGATCCTACAACCATTACATTAACCCTTACGGGTCAGGCTATTTCTGATTATGTACTCTACACAGTAACGATAACTTCATTCACGGACGAACCACATCAATCAGTCAGGCCTCCGACCTGCGGAGAACCACCTATGTCTGGAATTATCGCTTTTTTCCGGGCGTCGCCGCCGAAAGCGGGCGCCGCGTTTGATGAACACCGTTTTCGCCGGGTGCGCTGGCAAACCTTTATCGCCATGACCCTGGCCTACGTCACCTTTTACGTCTGCCGGTTATCGTTCACCGTCGCCAAAAGCGCGCTGGTGGAGTTGGGGATCACCCCGACGGAGCTCGGCATGATCGGCTCCACCCTGTTCTTCAGCTACGCCATCGGCAAACTGGTCAACGGCTTTATCGCCGACCACGCCAACGTGGTGCGCTATATGAGCCTCGGTTTATTGCTCAGCGCCGGGATGAACCTGATGATGGGGATGACCACCAACGCCCTGCTGCTGGCCATCTTCTGGGGGATCAACGGCTGGGCGCAGTCGATGGGCGTCGGCCCCTGCGCGGTCTCGCTGGCGCGCTGGTACGGCGTTAAGGAGCGCGGCACCTTCTATGGCATCTGGTCGACGGCGCATAATATCGGCGAGGCCGTCACCTATATGGTGATCGCCGCGGTGATCGCCGGGTTTGGCTGGCAGATGGGCTACCTGTCCACCGCCGCGCTCGGCGCCGCCGGCGTGGTGCTGCTGGTGCTGTTCATGCACGATTCGCCGCAGAGCAGCGGCTTCCCGTCCATCAACGTCATCCGCGATGAACCGCAGGAGGAGGCCGAAGCCCGCGGCTCGGTGTTTAAAAACCAGCTGCTGGCGCTGCGCAACCCGGCGCTGTGGACCCTCGCCCTCGCCTCCGCCTTTATGTACATCGACCGCTACGCCGTCAACTCCTGGGGGATCTTCTTTCTGGAGCAGGATAAAGCCTACTCCACGCTGGAGGCCTCTGGGATTATCGGCGTCAACGCCATCGCCGGCATCGCCGGGACCATCATCGCCGGCATGCTCTCCGACCGCTTTTTCCCGCGCAACCGCAGCGTGATGGCCGGGTTTATCAGCCTGCTGAACACCGCCGGCTTCGCCCTGATGCTCTGGTCGCCGCACAGTTATTACACTGATATTCTGGCGATGATTATCTTCGGAGCAACCATTGGCGCTCTGACCTGCTTCCTCGGCGGGCTGATCGCCGTCGATATCTCCTCGCGCAAAGCGGCGGGGGCCGCGCTCGGCACCATCGGCATCGCCAGCTACGCCGGCGCCGGCCTGGGCGAGTTTCTCACCGGGATCATTATTGATAAAACGGCTATCCTTGAGAACGGCAAAACGCTGTATGATTTCAGCACGTTGGCGCTGTTCTGGGTGGGTACCGGTCTGGGTTCCGCGCTACTCTGTTTTACCACTGCCGCCATCGTCGCCCGGCGCCATGCCGTCGAACGGCAGACCTCGTTCTCCTCATAACCGATTAACGAATTAAGGAAGAAGATATGATGCCTGCAAGACATCAGGGGCTGTTACGCCTGTTTATCGCCTGCGCGCTGCCGCTGCTGGCGCTGCAATCTGCCGCCGCCGCGGACTGGCAGCTGGAGAAAGTGGTGGAGCTTAGCCGCCACGGGATTCGTCCGCCGACGGCCGGCAACCGGGAAGCCATCGAGGCCGCCACCGGACGACCGTGGACCGAGTGGACCACCCATGACGGCGAGCTCACCGGTCATGGCTATGCCGCCGTGGTCAATAAAGGGCGTGAGGAAGGCCAGCACTATCGCCAGCTTGGCCTGCTGCAGGCGGGATGCCCGACGGCGGAGTCGATTTACGTGCGCGCCAGCCCGCTGCAGCGGACGCGGGCGACCGCCCAGGCGCTGGTGGATGGCGCCTTCCCCGGCTGCGGCGTCGCTATCCATTACGTCAGCGGGGACGCCGATCCGCTGTTTCAGACCGACAAATTCGCCGCCACGCAAACCGACCCCGCCCGCCAGCTGGCGGCGGTAAAAGAGAAGGCCGGGGATCTGGCGCAGCGTCGGCAGGCGCTGGAGCCGGCCATCCAGCTTTTGAAACAGGCGGTTTGTCAGGCCGATAAGCCCTGTCCGGTCTTCGACACCCCGTGGCAGGTCGAGCAGAGTAAAAGCGGGAAAACCACCATTAGCGGACTGAGCGTGATGGCCAATATGGTGGAGACGCTGCGTCTCGGCTGGAGTGAAAACCTGCCTCTCAGCCAGCTGGCGTGGGGCAAGATCGCCCAGGCCAGTCAGATCACCGCCCTGCTGCCGCTGTTAACGGAAAACTACGATCTGAGCAACGACGTGCTGTATACCGCGCAAAAACGCGGGTCGGTGCTGCTCAACGCCATGCTCGACGGCGTCAAACCAGAGGCGAATCCGAACGTACGCTGGCTGCTGCTGGTGGCCCATGACACCAATATCGCCATGGTGCGCACGCTGATGAACTTTAGCTGGCAGCTGCCGGGCTACAGCCGGGGAAATATCCCGCCGGGCAGTAGCCTGGTGCTGGAGCGCTGGCGCGACGCGAAGAGCGGGGAACGCTATCTGCGGGTCTATTTCCAGGCGCAAGGTCTCGACGACCTGCGTCGTCTGCAGACGCCGGACGCGCAGCACCCAATGCTGCGTCAGGAGTGGCGTCAGCCGGGCTGCCGTCAGACCGACGTCGGTACGCTGTGTCCCTTCCAGGCGGCTATCACCGCGCTGGGTCAGCGTATCGACCGGCCCTCCGCCCCGGCGGTAGCGATGGTCCTGCCGTAGCGGCCAGGCGATTGCCCGGGCCCGGGAAACCGTTTTTTCCAGGCCCGGCACAAGGTCCGCTATCCGTGGTCCGCCGCAAACGCCCCGGCGGTAACTTGCGCCGGGGTGACCACCCCGCTGTCCAGCACCCAGCCGCTAATCAGCCTGGCAGGCGTGACGTCGAACGCCGGATTGTAAACGGCGGCCCCGGTCGGCGCCCATTGTACCGCGCCAAAGCTGCCCGCCACCCCGGTCACTTCCGCCGCGGCGCGCTGCTCAATGGGGATGGCCGCCCCGTTCGGGCAATGGCGATCGAGGGTCGTCTGCGGCGCAGCGACGTAGAACGGGATCTGGTGGTAATGGGCCAAAACCGCCAGCGAATAGGTGCCGATTTTATTCGCCACATCGCCGTTGGCGGCGATACGGTCAGCACCGACCCACACCGCATCCACCTGCCCCTGCGCCATCAGGCTGGCGGCCATTGAATCGGTGATCAGCTGATAGGGCACGCACAGCTCGCCCAGCTCCCACGCGGTTAAACGTCCGCCCTGCAGCAGCGGCCGGGTTTCATCGACCCACACGCTGGCCACCTTTCCCTGCCGGTGCGCCAGCGCGATAACGCCCAGGGCGGTCCCCACCCCGGCGGTCGCCAGGCCACCGGTGTTGCAGTGGGTCAGCAGACGGCTACCGGGCTTCACCAGCGCACTGCCCGCCTCAGCGATGCGATCGCACAGCTGTTTATCTTCTTCGACCAGACGCAGGGCTTCCGCTTCCAGCGCCTGCGGGTAATCCTCCCGGGCCAGCGCCTGCTTCATGCGATCCAGATTATTCATCAGGTTGACCGCCGTCGGCCGCGCCGCGCGCAGCGTCTCCAGCGCCTGCTGGAGTTCATCCCGGCTCAGGCCGCGCTGGGCCAGCAGGGCCAGCAGCAGGCTGGCGGACAGGCCAATCAACGGCGCGCCGCGCACCCGCAGGGCGTGAATATGGTCCACCAGCAGCGCAACGTTATCCGCCGCCAGCCAGCGTTTTTCCTGCGGCAAGGCCTGCTGGTCGAGAATAAAAAGCTGATTTTCACTCACCCGCAGGCTGGTGGTCTGTAATGTCTGCATGTCGTTAAATCCCTGTTGCGTTGTTGTATCACATTGTGTCAGGATGAAATCCAGAAGTATAGACGTCTGAACGGCTTAATCAGAATTCGAGGATCGAGGCAATGTCGCAATACCATACCTTCACCGCCCACGACGCCGTGGCTTACGCGCAGCAGTTCGCCGGCATCGACAACCCATCTGAGCTGGTCAGCGCGCAGGAAGTGGGCGATGGCAACCTCAATCTGGTGTTTAAAGTGTTCGATCGCCAGGGCGTCAGCCGGGCGATCGTCAAACAGGCCCTGCCCTACGTGCGCTGCGTCGGCGAATCCTGGCCGCTGACCCTTGACCGCGCCCGTCTGGAAGCGCAGACCCTGGTCGCCCACTATCAGCACAGCCCGCAGCACACGGTAAAAATCCATCACTTTGATCCCGAACTGGCGGTGATGGTGATGGAAGATCTTTCTGACCACCGCATCTGGCGCGGGGAGCTTATCGCTAACGTCTACTACCCTCAGGCGGCCCGCCAGCTTGGCGACTATCTGGCGCAGGTGCTGTTTCACACCAGCGATTTCTATCTCCATCCCCACGAGAAAAAGGCGCAGGTGGCGCAGTTTATTAACCCGGCGATGTGCGAGATCACCGAGGATCTGTTCTTTAACGACCCGTATCAGATCCACGCGCGCAATAACTACCCGGCGGAGCTGGAGGCCGATGTCGCCGCCCTGCGCGACGACGCCCAGCTTAAGCTGGCGGTGGCGGCGCTGAAGCACCGTTTCTTTGCCCATGCGGAAGCGCTGCTGCACGGCGATATCCACAGCGGGTCGATTTTCGTTGCCGAAGGCAGCCTGAAGGCCATCGACGCCGAGTTCGGCTACTTCGGCCCCATCGGCTTCGATATCGGCACCGCCATCGGCAACCTGCTGCTGAACTACTGCGGCCTGCCGGGCCAGCTCGGCATTCGCGACGCCGCCGCCGCGCGCGAGCAGCGGCTGAACGACATCCACCAGCTGTGGACCACCTTTGCCGAGCGCTTCCAGGCGCTGGCGGCGGAGAAAACCCGCGACGCGGCGCTGGCTTACCCCGGCTACGCCTCCGCCTTTCTGAAAAAGGTCTGGGCGGACGCGGTCGGCTTCTGCGGCAGCGAACTGATCCGCCGCAGCGTCGGGCTGTCGCACGTCGCGGATATCGACACTATCCAGGATGACGCTATGCGGCATGAGTGCCTGCGCCACGCCATTACCCTGGGCAAAGCGCTGATCGTATTGGCCGAGCGTATCGACAGCGTCGACGAGCTGCTGGCGCGGGTGCGCCAGTACAGCTGAGCGCGGCCTGTTGCCCTCTCCCCAGCCCTCTGCCACAGGGAGAGGGAGCAAAGCCTAAAAAGTGCAATCTTCTGAGATTGCCCGGCGGCGCTGCGCTTGCGCGGGCCTACAGATAACCGCATGACGGTTTGATATTGCAGTCTTTTGTAGGCCGGGTAAGGCGAAAGCCGCCACCCGGCAGACATGCGAACACAATAACGAAACAGGTTTGTCATCAGCCAGAAAAAGGCAATTGTCATTGCCTTTTTGCGTTGACCTTGTCCTCACCCCAGATACTCAATCACCGACAGCCCGCCGTTGTAATCGGTGCTGTAGATAATGCCCTGCGCATCGACAAACACATCGCAGGACTGGATCACCCGCGGGCGGCCGGGACGGGTATCCATCATCCTCTCAGGAGCAGCCGGCACCAGCGCCCCGGTCTCCAGCGGACGATACGGGTTGGAAATATCGTACGCCCGCACGCCGGCATTCTGATAGGTGGCGAAGATAAGCGTTGAGCTGACAAAGCTCCCCGGCCGGTTCTCATGCAGGTTATGCGGCCCGAAGTGCGCCCCTTTCGCCGCATAGTCGATTTCGTCAGGCTGTGGGAAAGTTGAGATACTCACCGGGTTCGCCGGCTCGCGAATATCAAACAGCCAGATCAGCTTCTCGCCGTCCTCCTGATTGTCGAGCACCGCTTCATCCAGCACCACCAGCAGATCGCGATCCGGCAGCGGCAGCGCGGTATGCGTTCCGCCGCCGAACGGCGGGCTCCAGTTGCGATGGCTGATCAGCGTCGGCTGGGTACGATCTTTGACATCCAGCAGCGTCAGGCCGCCGTCGCGCCAGCTGCCGTAGGCGGTATCCCCGGCAATAATGGCGTGGTGCAGGGCATAGCGTTTGCCCTGCGGCCAGTCCGGTGTTTCACCGCCCGCCTGGTGCATCCCCGGCAGCCACCAGCGCCCGGCAACCTGCGGTTTACGCGGATCGGCCAGATCGATGGTCAGGAAGATGTAGTCGGTAAAACCGTCGATCAGCGCGGACACATACGCCCAGCGGCCGCCGACGTACCAGATGCGGTGAATGCCGATACCGCTCAGCGACAGAAAGCCAATTTCACGCGGCTTATCCGGCGTGGAGATATCAAACACGCGCAGCCCGGCGCTCCAGCCTTTGTCCTGCACATCGCTGACCGTGTCACCCACCGAGCGGGTGTAGTACACCTTCTCATCGGCAAAACGGGCGTCGGCAAACAGATCCCGGGCGTTGATCACCAGCAGCAGATCGTCATGCGCCTGGAGGTGCACGTTCCAGGTGCCCGGCGGCGCGGCAATATAGTTGACCGTGGTGGGCCGGGTCGGATCGCGAACATCGACCACGGAAAAACCCTGCGACACCATATGGCCGATATAGGCGAATCCGCGGTGCACCATCAGCTGGACGCCGTCCGGACGACCGCCCTGGTCGCTATGGCCGATCAGCCGCATATTGCGGCTGTATTCTGGGGAAGGTAATGCTGACATAGGGAATTCCTTTCGCCCGGTGGCGCTGCGCTTACCGGGCCTACGGGCGCTGTTGGTTTTCCCCCTCTCCCTGTGGGAAATGGCAACAGGCCGCCCCCGCCGCCACCCGGCTTCGTTTTATTTGTTTTTCGCTTCCAGCGTCGCAAACCACGGCGCGATAAAGTCTTCCGTCTGGCCCCAGCCCGGAATGATTTTCCCCAGCGTGGCCACGTTCACCGCCCCCGGCTGGGCCGCCAGCAGCGCCTGCGGGATCGCCGCCGCCTTGAAGTCGTAGGTGGCCGGCGTCGGCTCGCCGGCGATCTTATTGGCGATCAGCCGCACGTTGGTCGCGCCGATAAGCTTCGGATCCACCGCCACGCTCACCTTCCACGGGCTGCCGGCTTCGCGCATCAGCTGCAGATCCTGGTTGGAAATATCAATACTGTAGAGTTTGATCTCGGTGCGGCCGTTCTCTTTCAGCGCCTTATAGGCCCCCTGGCTAAAGGCATCCCAGGTGCCCCAGATAGCGTCGATTTTCCCTTTCGGATATTTGGCGAGGATCGCCCCCACCTTGTTGGCAGTGTCGCCCTGCACATCGGACGAAACGGCGCCGATCGACTCCAGCTCTTTAATCCCCGGATTTTGCTTCAGCAGCGTCTGGTAAGCCGCCTGACGGCGCTCCATTGGCGGGAAACCCGCCACCCACAGCTTGACGATGTTGGCTTTGCCGTTGAAGTCTTTCACCAGCTGGCCAAAGGAGAGATCGGTCAGTGAGGCGTCATCCTGCTGGCTGACCGTCACGCCGGGGATCTCGCCGCTCACCGCGGTATCGAACACCGCCACTTTGATCCCGGCGTCCACCGCCTTCTTCACCAGGGCCGTCGAATAGGGGTCACGCCCCTGGGAGAGAATAATGCCGTCGTATTTCTGGCTGATCGCCTGGTTGACGAAGTCCTGGAATTTGGCGTCATCGCCGTTGCTCAGGAAGGTGCTGATTTTGAAACCGAGCTTTTTGCCTTCCTGCAGCGCCCCGGCGACAAACTGGGTGGTGTTATCGTCAGACCCCAGGTTGCGGATCACTGCAATGCGGATCGGGCCATTGTGTTCGGCAATGGCCGCCGGCACCGGCGTCGGGGCGGTGGCCAGCACCGCCGTCGACTGCAGCAGACCCAGCGTAATGAGAGAGAGTGCGATCTTTTTCATGCGGTTTACCCTGTAAAATGTTAAGTACGGCGCTGAAAATAGGTCAGTGCCAGCGCGCCAGCCAGTACCAGCCCTTTAATAATGTCCATCGCGTAATACGGCACCGAGAGCATCACCAGCCCGTTGGAGAGCACGCCGAGGATCACCGCCCCCACCAGCGTCCCCAGGGCGTTCGGTTTGCCGGAACCGGCCAGCGAAAAGCCGATCCAGGCCGCCGCCACCGCGTCCATCAGATAGCCGCCGCCGGCGTTAACCTGCGACGATCCGATACGCGAGGCCAGCAGAATGCCGCCGAGCCCGGCCAGCAGCGAGGCAATCACGTACGCCGCCACTTTATAACGCGTGATCCGCAGGCCGGAGAGCCGCGCCGCCTCCGGGTTGCCGCCGATGGCGTACATCCGCCGGCCGTGGGTGGTAAACGACAGCGCCAGCTGGGCGACCAGCGTTACCACCAGCATGATGATGACGATGGTCGGCACCTGGCCCAGCGCGCCAAATGCCGCCGGGAGGGTGCCTTCTGCCATCTCGCCGCTCGGCAGCACCATGTTTTCGGTAATCGACCCGCCGTAGCTGTATGTCATTGCCACCCCCTGAATCACAAACAGGCTGGCCAGGGTGGCGAGCATGTCGGGGATGCGCAGCACCACGATCAGAAAGGCGTTAAACAACCCCACCAGGGTGCAGAGCGCGAGGGTGATCAGAATGGCTTCGGTGGTCCCCAGGCCGTGCCAGACAAACAGAGAGATCACCAGGGCGTTGGCCAGCGACGCCGTCGATCCGACGGACAGATCGAAGCCGCCGATGGTGAGGGAAATCGACACCCCAATGGCAATCACCGTCACGATGGCTATCGAGCGCAGAATGTTGATGATGTTGAACGGGTCAAGGAAGTTGTCCGAGGCGAAGCCAAAGACCGCCACCAGCAGCACCACGGTCAGCAACATGCCCCACTTATAGAGAAAATCAAAAAATCGCTGACGGCCCGATACCGTCGCGTTCACTGCCAGGGCCTTGCTCACGCTGCCGCTCCTCCGGTTGAATAATAAAGCAGTGTCTCTTCCCGGGCTTCCGCGCCGGGGATCTCCGCCACGATCCGTCCGTCCCATAGTACGCAGATGCGGTCGCATAAACCGACCAGCTCGGCGAATTCACCCGAGGCATAAATCACCCCTTTGCCTTCCCGCGCCAGACCATCGATCAGCATGAACAGATCGGTTTTCGCTTTCACATCGACCCCTTTGGTCGGTTCGTCAAAAATCAAAACGTTGGCATCGCCGCGCAACCATTTGCCAATGGCCACCTTCTGCTGATTGCCGCCGGACAGACGGCGCAGCGTCTGACCGGGACCGGTGGCGCGCACGCCGAGGCGGGCAATCACCTCCTCCGCCCAGCGCCAGGCCTGGCGATGGCCGAACAGGCTCCAGCGCGAAAAGTGGTTATCGGCGCTGACCGCCAGGTTCATCGCGATCGGCTCTTCGATGAAAATGCCCTCTTTGCGCCGCTCCTCCGGGACCAGCGCCAGGCCGCGCCCCACCGAGTCGGCGGGATCCCGCGGCCGCCACGGCTGGCCGTTCAGCTCGCCGCGCTGCACCCGGCTTTTGCTGGCGCCGAACAGCGCTTTGCACAGCTCGGTTTTGCCCGCCCCGGCCAGCCCGGCGATACCCAGAATTTCCCCCTTACGCAGGCGCAGCGAGATATCCTGCAGCAGCGCCTCATCGTGCAGCCCTTCCACCTGCAGCAGCACGTCTTCACCGTGCGGCGGACGCGGCGGCGGGAAGATATCGCTCAGCTCGTGGCCCAGCATCTTTTCGACAATCTGTTCCCCGCTCAGCGGCGCCATCGGGCCGCTCTCAATCAGACGCCCGTCGCGCAGCACCGTCAGGGTGTCGCAGATCGCCTTCAGCTCGTGGATGCGGTGCGAAATAAACACCACCCCGATCCCCTGCTGCTGCAGACGGCGTACCACCGCAAACAGGCGTTCGCTTTCATGCTGATCCAGCGGCGCGGTGGGTTCATCGAGGATCAGAAAGCGGCAATGGTGCGACAGGGCGCGGGCCAGCAGGATCTGCTGTTTTTCGGCGAGCGTGCAGCTGTCAATAGAGCGCCTGACGTCCAGCGCCACGTCCAGCTGCGCCAGCGCCTCGCGCGCCAGCTGCCGAACCCGCGACCAGCGGAAGGTCGTCCCCGGCTCCGCCAGCCTGTCCAGCATGATGTTTTCGGCAATGCTCAGGCCCGGCACCAGCGCCACGTCCACCTCCTGCTGCACCAGGTGGATCCCCAGCTGTTTGGCATCCCGAGGCGAACGAATAGTGACCGACTGGTTATTGATCGTCACTTCGCCCTGATAATGGGCGTGGGTGCCGCACAGCACCGCCATCAGCGTCGACTTACCCGCGCCGTTGGCGCCGGTCAGGGCATGCACCGACCCGCCATGAAGGGTGAAGGCCACCTTGTTCAGCGCCTGAAAGCCGGAGAAGGCCAGGCTAATGTTATGCATCTCAAGGCGATTCGCGCTCATCACTGCTCCCGTGCGGCAATTAATCTTCTGATTTAACGAATTTTTCATAGCCGCCGCTGGCTGACAACTGCGTAAAAAGCATAAGATACAACGAAATAATATTAGCCATCTGGATGTCCAGACATAACATCAGGTTAGCCCAACACCTATAAGGACAGCTTTCATGAGCAACAGCGAAATCCGCGTCGTGCCCGGCCCGGCCAACTATTTCTCCCACCCTGGCAGCCTTCAGCGGTTAAGCGATTTTTTTAACGCCGACCAGCTATCGCGGGCGGTGTGGGTCTATGGCGAGCGCGCCCTGGCCGGCGCCGAACCTTTTCTGCCGGCGGCCTTCCACCTGCCGGAGGCAAAAAAGATCCGCTTTACCGGCCACTGCAGCGAACGCGACGTGGCGGGGCTGGCGCAGGCCTCAGGTGACGATCGGGCGGTAGTGATTGGCGTAGGCGGCGGCGCGCTGCTCGACAGCGCGAAAGTGCTGGCCCGCCGCCTGGGGGTTCCGCTGGTGGCCATCCCGACCATCGCCGCCACCTGCGCGGCATGGACGCCGCTGTCGGTGTGGTACAGCGACGCCGGACAGGCCCTGAATTTTGAGATCTTCGATGACGCGAATTTCCTGGTGCTGGTCGAGCCGCGCATCATTCTCAACGCCCCGGCGGAGTACCTGCTGGCGGGCATTGGCGACACCTTAGCCAAATGGTATGAGGCAGTGGTGCTGGCGCCGCAGCCGGAGGCCCTGCCGCTCACCGTGCGGCTGGGGATTAACGGCGCGCTGGCGATCCGCGACGTGCTGCTGGCCAGCAGCGAAACGGCGCTGGCGGACCAGCGCCGCGGCGAGCTGAGCCAGGCGTTTCGCGATGTGGTGGATGCGGTTATCGCCGGCGGCGGGATGGTTGGCGGGCTGGGGGAACGTTACACCCGGGTCGCCGCCGCCCACGCGGTGCATAACGGGCTGACGGTGCTGCCGCAGACGGATAAATTCCTCCACGGCACCAAGGTGGCCTACGGCATTCTGGTACAAAGCGCCCTGCTCGGTCAGGATGAGGTCCTGGCGCAGCTGGTGCAGGCCTGGCAGCGCTTTAACCTGCCGGCGACGCTGGCGGCGCTGGAGGTCGATATCACTAACCGCGAAGAGCTTGACCGGGTCATTGCCCATACCCTGCGCCCGGGCGAGTCGATTCACTATTTACCGGTGACGTTAACCCCTGAGGTTCTGCGCGCGGCGTTTGAGAAGGTGGAATACTTCAGCCGTTAATCACCCCGACCGTCTATACCTAATGATGATTCTCACCACTCTCGCAACGAGGTCATCATGCAGATCGATTTAACAGGTAAGAAGGCGCTGGTTACCGGCGCCAGCCGTGGGTTGGGTCGGGCTATCGCCCTGTCGCTGGCGCGCGCCGGCGCCGATGTGGTTATTACGTATGAAAAATCGGCCGATAAAGCCCAGGCGGTCGCCGACGAAATAAAAGCGCTGGGCCGGCACGGTGAAGCGGTGCAGGCCGACAGCGCCAGCGCGCAGGCGATTCAGGATGCCGTCACCCATGCGGCGCGTTCCCTCGGCGGGCTGGACATTCTGGTCAACAACGCCGGGATCGCGCGCGGCGGCCCGCTGGAGTCCATGACGCTGGCGGACATCGACGCGCTTATCAACGTCAATATTCGTGGGGTGGTTATCGCCATCCAGGAGGCGCTGGTGCATATGTCAGACGGCGGGCGCATCATCAACATCGGCAGCTGTCTGGCTAACCGCGTGGCGCAGCCGGGCATCGCGGTTTACTCGATGACCAAGTCCGCCCTCAACTCCCTTACCCGCGGCCTGGCGCGCGATTTAGGCCCCCGCGGGATCACCGTTAACCTCGTCCATCCCGGCCCGACCAACAGCGATATGAACCCGGAAGACGGCGAGCAGGCCGATGCCCAGCGTCAACTTATTGCGTTAGGTCACTACGGCCAGCCGGAAGACATCGCCGCGGCGGTCACCTTCCTCGCCAGCCCGGCCGCCGGGCAGATCTCCGGCACCGGGCTGGACGTGGATGGCGGTTTGAACGCCTGATCGCACATTTTCTGCAAGCCTCTGTCGCCCGGCAGAGGCCTTTTCGAGCCGCCTCGACGAGTTGCGTTTTGCCGCTTACCTGCGTTTTTTCTCCGCTCTACCCTACCCCATAAGAAATTCGGAATTTATATAATAGTCTTATTATTTCCTTATATTTTGTGTGGTCGTACAGTGGAGGTACGGATGAAGATTGTCTGGTCAAAAACGGCAGATAAGCCATTTTCTAAAATCGATAGTGGCGGTTAAACGCCGAACCACCACCACCTACCTGCATGAGGAGCATGCCGAATATGACTATTCAGTACATCAAGGATGAAGAAGGAAAAGACCAGTATGTCGTCATTCCTTACAGTGATTACTTTCGTATGCGCCTGGCTCTGCTGGAGTACGACGACGAGGATGAAAGCGACTGGGAAGATATTCCTTATGAATCAGACATCTATGATAACGTCATGCTGCCAGGCCAAGTATGCGACGTGATGCATAAAGAAAACGTCAGCCTGCAGGCTGCGTGGCGCATCCTACGCGGGATGTCCCAGCAGGAGGTCGCCGAAAAGCTCGGCATCAGCCAGTCCGCCGTGTCACAGCTGGAAGCGCTGGACTCCCGTCCGCAGAAGCGCACCCGCGAGAAGCTGGCGGCGCTCTACGGCTGTAAGCAGGAGCAGATCAGCCTCTATCTGCCGAAAGAGGGTTAACAGCACTTCGCCCCGCCCTTGCCGCCGTAGCGGGCGTCCTGGCGTTCGCGGAAAAATGCTTCGTAGGTCATTGGCGTCTGATCCGGATGGTTGACGCGCATGTGCTCGACGTAGTTGTCGTAATCCGGCACGCCGATCATCATTTTGGCGGCCTGGCCCAGGTACTTACCTGCTTTGGAAAGGGTGTCGAACATAATTCTGATCTCACAGAAAAAGTACGCCGGGTAAGGCGAAGCCGCCACCCGGCACACAGGTTAATGCGCCCCTTTCGCCTGGGTCACTATCGCGTCCAGGTTTTCAGGCATTGGCTCATACGGTGTCTCTTTCGCCGTCGGTTTATTCTCTTTCAGCGCCGCCAGCGCGGTTTTAATCGAGAACAGCGCCAGCACCACCACCACGATCATAAAGAAGATGGTCAGCCCGGCATCGAGACGGTTGTTAAACACCAGCTGCGCCAGCTGCGACTCGGTGTACTGCGCCGGGATTTTGCCGCTGTCGATCATCGCCTGGAACTTGTTGGCAATCGCCAGGAAGCCCACTTTATTGTCCGGGCTGAAGGCCTTCTGCCAGCCGGCGGTGAGGGTACAGATCAGCAGCCAGGCCGTCGGCACCAGCGCCACCCACGCATAGCGCTGACGTTTCATCTTGAACAGCACCACTGCGCAGAGCATCAGCGCCATCCCCGCCAGCATCTGGTTGGCGATACCGAACAGCGGCCACAGGGTGTTAATGCCGCCCAGCGGATCGACCACTCCCTGATGGAGGAAGTAGCCCCACGCCAGCACGCACAGCGCCGTCGCCAGCAGGTTAGCCGGTAACGAGTCAGTACGCTTCAGGTTCGGGGAGATCACCCCCAGCAGATCCTGCAGCATAAAGCGCGCCGCACGGGTGCCGGCATCCACCGCCGTCAGGATAAACAGCGCTTCAAACAGAATGGCGAAGTGGTACCAGAACGAGACGTCCATCAACCCGCCCAGCGCGCCGTGGAGAATGTAGGCCATGCCCACCGCCAGCGTAGGCGCCCCGCCGGCGCGAGAGATGATGGACTGCTCGCCCACCTCATTCGCGATATGCGTCAACGTTTCCGGGGTAATCGCAAAGCCCCAACCGCTCACCACCTGCGCCGCCGACGCCACCACATCGGTGGTTCCCGCCGGCGCCAGCACCGCCATCGGGCTGTTCATCGCGAAGTAGACGCCCGGGTCAATGATACAGGCGGCCACCAGCGCCATAATCGCCACGAAGGATTCCATCAGCATGCCGCCGTAGCCGATAAAGCAGGCCTGATTTTCATTCGCCAGCATCTTCGGCGTGGTACCAGAGGCAATCAGGGCGTGGAAGCCCGACACCGCGCCGCAAGCGATGGTGATAAACAGGAACGGGAACAGGTTGCCAGTCCATACCGGGCCAGTGCCGTCGATAAATTTGGTCAGCGCCGGCATGGTCAGGGTCGGACGCATAATCAGAATGCCGATCGCCAGACCGACGATAGTGCCGATTTTCAGGAAGGTGGAGAGGTAGTCGCGCGGGGCGAGCAGCAGCCAGACCGGCAGCACCGCGGCGACAAAGCCGTAGCCCACCAGCATCCAGGTGAGCTGGACGCCGGTAAAGTCAAAGAACGGCGCCCAGGTCGGGCTTTCCGCTACCCAGCCGCCGGAGATAATGGCGAACACCAGCAATACCAGCCCAATCACCGACACTTCGCCAATGCGCCCCGGGCGCAGATAGCGAATATAGATCCCCATAAACAGCGCCAGCGGAATGGTAAAGGCCACGGTATAGGTTCCCCACGGGCTGTGGGTCAGCGCTTTCACCACGATCATCGCCAGCACCGCGAGGATGATCACCATGATCATAAAGGTCGCCACCAGGGCAATCACCCCGGCGGTCGCCCCCATCTCCTCTTTCACCAGTTCGCCCAGCGAACGGCCCTCGCGACGGGTGGAAACGAACAGCACCATAAAGTCCTGCACCGCCCCGGCCAGCACTACGCCGGCGAGGATCCAGATCATCCCCGGCAGATAGCCCATCTGCGCGGCGAGCACCGGGCCCACCAGCGGCCCCGCGCCGGCGATGGCGGCAAAATGGTGACCGAACAGCACTTTTTTGTCAGTCGGGACATAGTCGAGGCCATCGTTATGCCGCACCGCGGGCGTCATGCGCGTCGGGTCGACGCCGAGCACGGTTTTGGCGATATACAGGCCGTAAAAACGATACGCGATCAGATAAACGCAGACTGCCGCGACGACAATCCACAGCGCGTTGATCTGCTCACCCCGGTTTAAAGCAATGTAGCCGAGGGCAAAGGCTCCGATCACGGAGAGCAGTGCCCAGATAAGGTATTTCCCTGAATTATTCATTGTTGTGGTCCACCGGTAGGGTAATCAGGATGTTACAGTTTGTTTCTAGAACACAACGCAGAATTTAACAACATCGAAACAGCGCAGATGCCGTCCACCCACAGAGATTTGTCTCACATTGCTAGCGAGATCACTTAAGGCAGGAAAATGAATGAAAGGATTATCGTGAACGGTGCCGTTTGTTTGTCGGGTGGCGGCTAACGCCTTACCCGACCTACAGATCCGTAGTCCGGCTAAGCGCAGCGCAAGCCGGGGAAACAGCGGCTTCCTGACCCAGAAACCGTAGCCCTGCTAAGCGCAGCGCGAGCAGGGAGATTCCCGGATGGCGGCGCGCTGCGCCTTATCCGGGCTACCCATTGCGCCGATACGTAGCCCGGCTCAGCGCAGCGCAAGCCGGGGAAAGCGTGGCTACTTAGCCCAGCACCGCGGTGCCCAGACGACAGGTGCAGCAGCGCCGCCCCTTCTCGTCATACACCACAATCTCCCAGCTCTGGCTCTGCCGGCCAAGATGCAGCGGGCGGCACTCGCCGCGCACTTTCCCGCTGGAGACCGCCCGGTGATGGGTGGCGTTCAGCTCGGTGCCGACCACGCACTGCCCCTCGTCGGTCATCAGCCAGCCGGCCATCGACCCCAGCGTCTCCGCCAGCGCCGCTGAAGCGCCGCCGTGCAGCAGGCCAAACGGCTGATGGGTGCGGGCATCCACCGGCATCTCCGCCTCCAGCAGCCCCGCCTCCAGCCGGGTGTAGACGATCCCCAGATGCGCCACCAGGGTGTTTTCGCTGCTGGCGTTCAGCGCCGCCAGCGTGAGCGCTCGTTTCCAGGCCATTTACGCCCCCAGCGTCGAGCCGCCGTCCACCACGATATCCTGCAGGGTGATATGGCTGGCATGAGCAGAGGCGAGGAACAGAATGGTATTGGCAATCTCCTGCGGGCGGGCAATCTTACCCAGCGGGATGCCGAGCTTAAACTGCTCGCCGAAACCGCGGATCCGTTGCTGCTCCGCATCGTCGCTGACCCACAGCGTGCGCTGCATATCGGTATCGGTAGAGCCCGGCGAGACCAGATTACAGCGCACCCCGCTGCCCGCCAGCTCAAGGCCGACGGTCAGCGCCAGGCTTTTCAGCGCCGCCTTCGAGGCGCCATAGGCGCTCATGCCGATGCGCGGCGTGTGCGCGGCATCGGAGGCGACGGTGACGATGGCCCCGCCCCGCTGGCGACGGAACTGGGCCATCGTCTGCTGAAACAGGTTGAACGCCCCGCCGACGTTGACCGCGAAGGTCTGCTGCCAGTCTTCCGCGCTTAGCTGGTCGGTGGCGCCCATGCGCAGGATCCCGGCGGCGTTCACCAGCACGTCTAACCGCTCGGTGTTCGCCAACAGGCGGCTGCACACCTCGCGCACCCGGTCGGCATCGGCGACGTCCAGCGTTTCGGTCGCAAACGGGTAGCATTCGCCGTCAAAGGCGAGGTCGAAACCGGTGACGTTGGCGCCGGCCTCCACAAAAGCCAGCGCGGTGGCATAACCGATCCCTTTACCTGCGCCGGTCACCCACACGGTCTGACCGCGAAAATCCAGCGCCGCCATTATCGCACCTCGCGGGAAAGCAGCGCCCACCAGGCGTCGATGGTCGGGTTTTTCGCCAGCATCACGAAGTCGATATCGCCGTGCACTTTGCGCCAGCGGGCGGCCAAGGCCATCATCCGCACCGAATCCAGACCGTAGTCGATCAGGTTTTCATCATCCAGCGGTTCGTCGGATTCGTCGAGCAGCGGCAGGATCAGCGCGCGCAGCGCCGCTTTGGAGGCCGGCAGCGGCAACAGCGCTTCGGTCATCACCACGCGGCCGGAGCGGCCGGCGACGTATTTCAGCGCCATCAGGTGCTCTTCGCGGCTGAAGTCCGCCAGCGCGTCGGCGACAAAGAACGGTTTGATATCGCGCATAAAGGCGTCGGTGGCGGTGGTCATGCAGCCGATATGGGCATACACGCCGGTGATGATCAGCTGGTCGCGGCCGCTCTCCTTCAGCATCGCCTCCAGCGGCGAGCGATGAAACGCGCTGTAGCGCCATTTCACCAGCACGGTGTCGTCTTCATCCGGCGCCAGGGCGGCAATCACCTGCTGCTGCTCCGGCGAACGGGTCAGCCCCGGCCCCCACATATCATTCAGCAGCGCGCGATCTTCATCGCTCTGCTCTTTCGGCTGGGCGGTGTAGTACACCGGAATGCCGTTCTGTTTGCAGAAGTCGCGCAGGGCGGCGATATTGGCCACCACTTTCTCCATCATCGCGCTGTTTTCGCCCCAGAAATTGAGGAAATACTCCTGCATATCGTGGATCAGCAGCGCGGCGCGGGAGGGCTCAAAGGCCCAGCTGACTTTGTTCGCCGGGATATCGCTGGCTTCCGGCAGCGCGTAAGCCTGTAATTTAGGGATTGCCATTTTCTGTTCTCCTTCAGCCCAGCTTGCCTTCGGCCAGCCACTGACGTAATTGTTTCTTATCGACTTTGCCCACCGGCGTCAGCGGCAGCGCGGCAACGCACTCCACGCGGTCCGGCAGTTTAAATTCAGCCACCCCCTGCTCGCGCAGGAAGCGGCGCACCGCGACGGCGCGCAGCGGCGAGGTCGCCACCAGGTAAGCGCAGCTCTTCTCGCCCAGCAGGTTGTCTTCAATGCTGACCAGCGCGGCGTGGATCACCGCCTCATGGCGCAGCAGCAGGTTTTCGATCTCTTCGGCGGCGATCTTCTCGCCGCCGCGGTTGATCTGGTCTTTTTCCCGGCCCTGGACGGTGATATACCCGTCTTCATCGATCGATATCAGATCGCCGGAACAGTAAAACCCGTCGGCGTCAAAGGCTTCCGCGTTATGCTGCGGGCTGTTGTAGTAGCCGCGGAAGGTGTACGGCCCGCGGGTCATCAGGCGGCCCACTTCGCCGCGCGGCAGCGGGTTGCCGTCGGCATCCGCCACCCACACTTCATCGTCCGGGCACATCGGGCAGCCCTGGGTATGAATAATCCGCTCAGGGCTGTCGTTAAGACGGGTGTAATTCACCAGCCCCTCCGCCATGCCGAACACCTGCTGCAGCTGGCAGCCAATTTCCGCCGGGATGCGCGCGGCAAGGGTCGCCGACAGGCGCGCGCCGCCGACCTGCAATAGCTGCAGCGATTGCAGTTGCGCGTTGCTACCCCATTCGTGAATGGCCTGCAGCCACAGGCTGACCGCCGGCGGCACCAGCGAGGCGACGTTGATCTGATGTTTTTCAATCAGCGGGAAACAGAGGGTGGCGCTGGGGTCGGCGGCGAGGATCACCCGCCCGCCGGCGAGGAAAACGCCCAGCGACCCCGGGGAGCTCATCGCATAGTTATGCGCCGCCGGCAGCGCGTTGAGGTAGCGCGTCTCAGCGTTAATCCCGCAGATCTCGTTGCTGCGGCGAATGCTGTAGTCGTAGTCGTTATGGGTACGCGGGATCAGCTTCGGCGTCCCGGTGCTGCCGCCGGAGAGCTGGAAAAAGGCCACTTCGTCGGCAGGCGTTGGGTTAGCGATAAAGTTATCCGCCGGGCGGTTAATCTCCGTCGCCAGATCGCGCTCGCCGCCGTCGTTACGCAGCAGCGCCACGCGCAGGGAAGGATGTTCAGCGATAAACGCGTGAAGAAAGCTATCGTCGGCAAAGAGCGCGTGCTCGCGGTCGGCGATCAGCAGCGCCGGTTTAATCTGCGCGGCGTAGGCGTTAAGCTCGCTGCGCTGGTGGCTGAACAACGCGTTCACCGGCGCGACGCCGATACGCAGCAGCGCGAAGAAGGTGATGTAAAACTCGGCGACGTTGCCCAGCTGCACCAGCGCGGTTTCCCCGCGCTTCAGTCCCTGACGCTGCAGAGAGCAGGCAAGGTTGTCCACCCGCTGGTTAAACTGGCGGTAGCTAATGTGTCGATCGCCATCGATAATCGCCACGGCGTCGTTTTCCGCGTGACGGGTGATCAGATTGGTTAATGGCAGATCCTGCCAGTAGCCTTTTTGGCGATAGCGGGCCGCGAACTCATCCGGCCAACGGGTAAATGCAATCATCCTTGCCTCTTAATTCAAGCCAAATACGTTAAGCATGGTGGTCAGTTTGACGCCGGTTTCGCGCCATTCGCCCAGCGGCGAGGAGGCCGGAACGATGCCCGCGCCGGCAAACAGGCGCAGCGTACGCTGCTGCAGACGCGCGCAGCGGATGGTCACCACCCATTCGCCGTTGCCTTCATCGTCACACCAGCCGACGATGCCGCCGAACAGCTGGCGGTCGAAGGGTTCCAGGTCGGCAATCAGGCGCTTCGCCGCCTGGTGCGGGAAGCCGCTCAGCGCCGGAGTCGGGTGCAGCAGGCAGGCCAGCGACATGGCGTTTTCTTCCGCCAGCGCCGTGCCCTCGATCGGCGTCGCCAGATGCCAGAGCGTCGGGGTGGTGATCAGCTGCGGCGATGCCGGCAGCGACAGCTGGCTGCTGCGCGGGCCCAGCACGCTCTTCATCGCCTGGGTCACCAGTTCGTGCTCGTGGCGATCTTTGCCGGATGCCAGCAGCCTGTTGCCCGCTTCGCGGTCCAGCACATCGTCCGGCTGGCGGCGGGCGGAGCCGGCCAGCGGCAGCGAGCTGAAGTGTGGTCCTTCTTTACGCAGCAGCAGCTCCGGGCTGGCGCCCAGCAGCACGCCGCCGTCGGAGAGCGGCACATGGAAGTTGAAGCTGGCGGGGTTCTGGGCGATCAGTCGCTCCATCAGGGCGCCGCTATCGACAGGATCGCGGGTGGTGATATCGATAAGTCGTGATAGCACCACTTTGTCCACTTCCGGCGTGGCGGTCAGCGCGGCGGCGCGTTCCACCATGGCTAAAAACGCATCCTGTTCCGGGATCTCCCGGCGCTCCACCACCTCCATCGTCTCCAGCGGCGCGGCATAGCGGGCGGAACGCTGTTTTTCCGGGCGCGAGAACGCTTCCCAGCGCTCCGGGATATAGAGCTCGGAAGGCTGACAGGTGTCGAACGGGATGGCCCCAACCATCACCGGCTTGCGGATCCCCGCCGCCCGGGCCTCGGCAAAGGCGGCGGCCATCTGCTGTTGGAACTCGCCATTCAGCGCATCGCCGCCGTCGGCGGGCGCTGAGAAGCGGCGGAAGCAGCCTGAGGTGCTAAAACTGCGGTACGGCGACATAAAGAAGAAGCTGTCCGGCGATAAGGTCCGGGTAGATTTCTGTACATCCTCAGCCAGTGACGTTTCCATATCATCCTCCAAAAACGATAAATATATTACGAATAATTATCATTTGTATTTTGGTTGGCTAACCTAAAAGGTATTGCCCGTCATGTCAACCGCGTTACGTCATCGCGCCGCCACTTTGGCTTGCATCCTGTCGGCGCAAAGTTGAAAATGAGACGCATTTATTACCCTTCGAATCAGGATGCGATGACGTGAACTTCTCTTCTTTTTACCGCCGCGGCGCGCTTGCCGGCATGCTGTTGTTTTTAGGAATTACCTCAGCCCAGGCGGCGGACTGGCCGCGCCAGGTCACCGACAGCTACGGGACGCACACCCTGCCGAGCCAGCCGCTGCGCATTGTCTCCACCAGCGTGACCCTCACCGGCTCGCTGCTGGCGATCGACGCCCCGGTGGTCGCCAGCGGCGCCACCACCCCGAACAACCGCGTGGCCGATAGCCAGGGCTTTCTGCGCCAGTGGAGTGAGGTCGCCAAAGCCCGCAAGCTGGCGCGGCTGTACATCGGCGAACCGAGCGCGGAAGCGGTGGCCGCCCAGATGCCGGATCTGATCCTGGTGAGCGCCACCGGCGGCGACTCCGCCCTGCCGCTGTACGATCAGCTCAAAACGATCGCCCCGACGCTGGTCATCAACTATGACGATAAAAGCTGGCAAACGCTGCTTACCCAGTTGGGGCAGATCACCGGCCATGAGCAGCAGGCCAGCGCGCGCATCGCCGACTTCAATAAACAGCTCGTTTCGTTAAAAGAAAAAATGAAGCTGCCGCCGCAGCCGGTCACCGCCCTCGTCTATACCGCCGCCGCGCACAGCGCCAATATCTGGACGCCGGAATCGGCCCAGGGGCAGATGCTCGAACAGCTGGGCTTTAGCCTGGCGACGCTGCCGGGCGGCCTGCCCGCCAGCCATAGTCAGGGCAAACGCCACGATATCGTGCAGCTGGGCGGGGAGAATCTGGCCGCCGGTCTGAACGGCCAGAGCCTGTTCCTGTTCGCCGGCGACCAGAAAGATGTCGATGCCATTTACGCCAACCCGCTGCTGGCGCATCTCCCGGCGGTCGAAGGCAAACGCGTTTACCCGCTGGGCACCGAGACCTTCCGTCTTGACTACTACAGCGCCCTGCTGGTGCTCCAGCGTCTCTCCAGCCTGTTCGGCTAACGCGGGCTGTGCCATCGGGACGGGTACGCGGCCTGAACGCTTTGCCGGGCGGCGCGGCCTGAACACCTTGCCGGGCGGCGCTACGCTTGCACCGGCCTACAATGCTTGCGCCCTCCAGGCCAGACCTTCGGCCCGGTAAGGCGTAGCCGCCACCGGGCATCAGGACGGGTACGCGGTCGGAACACCTTGCCGGGCGGCGCGGCGCTTGCCCGGCCTACAACGCCCGAGGCCCCAGTACCGTAGGCCCGGTAAGGCGTAGCCGCCACCGGGCAATCGCACCGTACTCAGCTTTCGTTGACTATTTCCGGGCGCTGGAAACGGCGCAGCTCGCGTAGCAGCCCCACCAGCAGCACGCCGACGAGGGCCAGCGCCCAGCCGCTGGCGCTGGCGGAAGCGACCGGCGTCATCACCGCCCCTAACCCGCCGAGCAGCGCCGCGCCGATGGCGTCGCCGGTAACGTTCTGCGCGGTCCACAGACCGTTAATTCGCCCGAGCATATGTTCCGGCGTCTGGGTCTGGATCAGGGTGTACTGCAGCAGCGAGCTAATAGCGCTCAGCCAGCCAAACAGCGCCAGGCACAGCGCGCCCAACGCCCAGTGCGGCATCAGGCTAAACAGCGCAATGGCGACAAAGGAGCACACCGTCGTCGCCAGCATCAGCGCACCCGGCCGCACGGTCTGGGCCAGCTGGCCGCTGGTCAACGCCCCCAGCGCCGCGCCGAGCGGAATCGCGGCGTACAGCAGGCCAATCTGCCCTGCCGACATCTGCCAGCTCCCGGCCAGCGCCGGATAGAGCACCCGCACCGCGCTGGCCATGGTCAGCAGGCCGCCGAGCAGCGCAATCCCGCCGATAAGCGGACTCTGGCAGAGGAAGGTCAGCCCCGCCAGCAGAGCACGCAGCGGATGCTCGCGCGGCTGCGGAGGCGGCGGCAGCTGTGGCAGACGCAGCAGGGTTAAGGTGGTGATAAAGGTCCCCGCCGCCGCCAGGCCGAAATTCCAGGCCACGCCGCCGGAGGCCAGCAGCAGGCCGCCGATCATCGGCGAAATCACCGAGCCCAGACGCACCGTGAGCATAGTGATGGCCCCGGCCTGCATCAGATTTTCCCGCCCCACCAGCGCCGGCGTCGCCGCCAGCAGCGCGGTCACCCCCAACGAGGCGAAGAACCCATCCCAGATCCCCAGCAGGTAGATCGCCGCCAGCGACGGCTCCGGCAGCAGGGCGTTCAGACACAGGCCGACAAAGCCCACGCCGCAGGTGCCGCGCGCCAGCAGGATCAGGCGTTTGCGCTCATAGCGGTCGGCCAGTACCCCCCCCACCATCAGGCCAATAAACATCGACGCGCCGGTCATCGTCACCGACAACCCGACCTGCCAGGTCGAATGGGTCATCATCTGGATCTGCACCGGGATGGCCACGCCCAGCAGGCCAAGCGACAGAATAGAGATAAAGCGAGCGATAAAAACGGCGCGAAACGCCGGGTGAGTTTTCAGCAGGCTGAGGTTGAGCAGCCAGGATTGTCGGTTCATTACAGCGCCTTGTCGTTATTTTTAATACCCTTTTTACTGTGGGTCATGCTACCATAGCTGAATAAAATCGATAACGATAATTACTATCATTATCATATCAGGGATGTCAGTTATGTCGTTTTCTACGACCGCGGTACGCTCTGTCGCCGTGCCCGGATTGTTGCTGTTACTCGCCTTAGCCGCCGCGCTTAGCCTGACCATCGGCGCCAAATCGTTGCCGATCGGCACGGTATTCACCGCCTTCAGCGGAACCTGTCAAAGCGCCGACTGCACCATCGTGCTGGACGCGCGCCTGCCGCGTACCCTGGCCGGTCTGCTGGCCGGCGTCGCCCTCGGTCTCGCCGGCGCGCTGATGCAGACGCTCACCCGCAACCCGCTGGCCGACCCCGGCCTGCTGGGGGTCAACTCCGGCGCCAGCTTCGCCATCGTCCTCGGCGCGGCGCTGTTCGGGATCACCTCCCCTCAGGAGCAACTGCTGCTGGCGTTTTGCGGCGCGCTCTGCGCCTCGCTGCTGGTGGCCTTTACCGGCAGTCAGGGCGGCGGCCAGCTGAGCCCGGTGCGCCTCACCCTCGCCGGGGTCGCCCTTGCGGCGGTGCTGGAGGGGCTGTCCAACGGCATCGCCCTGCTCAACCCGGACGTCTACGATCAGCTGCGCTTCTGGCAGGCCGGTTCGCTGGATATCCGCACCCTGCAGACGCTGAAAATTGTCCTGCTGCCGGTGGTGATAGCGGGGATCGCCGCCCTGCTGCTGAGCCGGGCGCTTAACAGCCTGAGCCTCGGCAACGATACCGCCACCGCCCTCGGCAGCCGCGTCGCCCGCACCCAGCTGATCGGCCTGATCGTCATCACCGTCCTGTGCGGCAGCGCCACCGCCGTCGTCGGCCCCATCGCCTTTATCGGCCTGATGATGCCGCATATGGCGCGCTGGCTGGTGGGGGCCGATCATCGCTGGTCGCTGCCGGTCACCCTGCTGGCCACCCCGGCCCTGCTGCTGTTTGCCGACGTGATTGGCCGCCTGCTGGTGCCCGGCGAACTGCGGGTATCGGTGGTGAGCGCCTTTCTCGGCGCGCCGGTGCTGATCTGGCTGGTGCGGCGCCAGCCGCGCGGAGGTGGCCTGTGATTGCCCCGTCCCGCCGCCTGATAGCCAGCTGTCTGCTGCTGTTGGCCGCCAGCCTGTTGATTTCCCTGCTCGGGCTGGCGCAAGGCCCGGTGCCGCTAACGATTGACCAGGTCTTCTCCGCCCTGTTCGGCGACGCGCCGCGCAACGTCGCGATGGTGGTGAACGAATGGCGGCTGCCGCGGGTGTTAATGGCGCTGCTCATCGGCGCCGCGCTCGGCGTCAGCGGCGCCATTTTCCAGTCGCTGACCCGTAACCCGCTCGGCAGCCCGGACGTGATGGGCTTTAATACCGGCGCCTGGAGCGGCGTGCTGGTGGCGATGGTTCTCTTCGGCCAGAACCTGACGGCGATTGCCCTGGCGGCGATGGCCGGCGGGGTACTCACCTCGCTGGTGGTCTGGCTGCTGGCCTGGCGCAACGGGATCGAGACCTTTCGCCTGATTATTATCGGCATCGGCGTGCGCGCCATGCTGGTGGCCTTCAACACCTGGCTGCTGCTGCGCGCCTCGCTGGAGACCGCCCTTTCTGCGGGCCTGTGGAACGCCGGATCGCTTAACGGCCTGACCTGGGGTAAAACCTGGCCGTCGGCGCCGCTGATCCTGCTGATGCTGGTGGGCAGCGCCCTGCTGGTTCGTCGGATGCGGCTGCTGGAGATGGGCGACGATACCGCCTGCGCGCTGGGCGTGCAGGTCGAGCGTTCGCGCCTGCTGCTGATGCTGGTGGCGGTGGTGCTCACCGCCGCCTCGACGGCGCTGGCCGGGCCCATCTCATTTATCGCGCTGGTGGCGCCGCACATCGCCCGCCGCCTGAGCGGCACGGCCCGCTGGGGATTGACCCAGTCGGCCCTGTGCGGCGCGCTACTGCTGGCGCTGGCCGATTACGGCGCCCAGCGGCTGTTTATGCCCTGGCAGCTGCCGGTGGGCGTACTAACCGTCAGCCTCGGCGGTATTTACCTTATTGCATTGTTGATTCAGGAGTCCCGCAAAAAATGAGTGCTGTCCCCTCCCGTTTGCGCGGCGAGCAGTTAACCCTGGCCTACGGGAACAAGACCATCGCCGAGTCGCTGAACGTGACCATCCCTGACGGCCACTTCACCGCCATTATCGGCCCCAACGGCTGCGGCAAGTCGACGCTGCTGCGCACCCTCAGCCGTCTGATGACGCCGGCCAGCGGCCATGTCTGGCTCGACGGCGCGCAGATCCAGCAGTACGCCAGTAAAGAGGTTGCCCGCCGCATCGGGCTGCTGGCGCAGAATGCCACCACCCCTGGCGATATCACGGTGCAGGAGCTGGTGGCCCGCGGGCGCTATCCGCACCAGCCGCTGTTTACCCGCTGGCGCAAAGAAGATGAAGAGGCGGTGAACAAGGCGATGCGGGCGACCGGGATCAGCGATCTGGCGCTGCAGAGCGTCGACACGCTTTCCGGCGGCCAGCGGCAGCGGGCGTGGATTGCGATGGTGCTGGCCCAGGAGACGGCGATTATGCTGCTGGATGAGCCAACCACCTGGCTGGACATCAGCCATCAGATCGACCTGCTGGAGCTGTTGAGCGAGCTGAATCGCGAGAAGGGCTATACCCTGGCGGCGGTGCTGCACGATCTGAACCAGGCCTGCCGCTACGCCACCCACCTGATCGCCCTGCGCGACGGTAAGATCGTCGCCGAGGGGGCGCCGAAGGAGATCGTCACGGCGGATCTGATTGAACGGATTTACGGTCTGCGCTGCACGATCATTGAGGATCCGGTGGCGCATACGCCGCTGGTGGTGCCGCTGGGCCGCCGGTAATTTCCCCTTTCCCCGGCTTGCGCGACGCTGAGCCGGGCTACCTGCTGTAGCCCGAACTCAACCGTTATCCCAGAATCTCCCTGACCACCGGGCCGATGGCTTCAAAGGCCTGCGGGGAGATAATGTCGACGTGGGCGCAGTTCTGGCTGAACACCTCCAGCTCGCCCACCCACGGGCCCCATACGACCTGCGGATCCATCCCCGCCTGCCGCGTCTTCTCCGCCACGAACAGCGTCGCCTTGCCGTCAAACTTCGCGCTGTGTGCGGTGGTTAACAGCCGCACCGCGTCGGCATAGTTGCCTTCGATGGCGCTGAACAGCTCGCCGGAGGCTTGCCCCTGCTGGGCGGCGAGGAACGCTTCGCGCTCGCGGGCAATTTCCGCCAGCACCGCCGGATCCAGCCCGTTCGCCTCTTTCTCCGCCCAGTTTTGCGTCTCCGGCGGCCAGGTATCCAGCAGGCCGAGGAAGGCCACCGCTTCGCCGCGCTGGCGCAAGCGGGCGGCAATGCCCTGGGCTAAGGTGCCGCCGAGCGAATAACCGAACAGATAATAAGGACCGTGCGGCTGCTGCGCCAACAGCGTTTGCAGATGATGCTCGCACACCTCGTCGAGGCTGGCGGCGCCGGCCATCGGCCCCTGCGGGCGCGGCGACTGAATACCGGTAATCGACCAGCGCGGGCTGAGATAGCGCGCGAGCACGCTGAACTGCCAGGCGAAGCCGGAGGCCGGATGGAAACAGAACAGCGTTGGGCCGTCGCTCTCGCGCAGCGGCAGAAGCGCATCCAGCCCCAGGCGCTGAGCCTGCTCATCGCTGAGATCGGCGGCCAGCAGCGCGCTCAGTTTGCCCACCGTCGAGGCCACCATCACCTGCCCCGGAGTCACCTGCCGCGCCAGCTGGCGGCTGAGCTGCGCCGCCAGGCGCATCGCCAGCAGCGAATGGCCGCCGAGGGCGAAGAAATCGGCGTCGATATCATTCACCTCGCAGCCCAGAAGCTGACTGAAGGCGGCGGCGACAACGGTTTCCATCCCGGGCTCCGGCGGCCGGCCGCTGCGCTCGCCGCCGAGGGTCGGCAGCGGCAGCGCTTTGCGGTCCAGTTTGCCATTGGCGCTGAGCGGCAGGTCGGGGAGCTGCATCAGCACCACCGGGACCATATGCGGCGGCAGCTGTTCCGCCAGCCGCGCTTTCAGCGCCGCGGTATCCAGCGGCAGGCCGGAGTCAGAGACCAGATAGCCCACCAGCTGCCGGGCATCGCCGCCGGTCGCCGCCGCCTGGTTGAAGACGCAGGCGTGACTCACCGCCTGCGCCACGTCCGGCAGGGCCGACATCACCCGGTCAATCTCGCCAAGCTCGATGCGCTGCCCGCGGATCTTCAGCTGATCGTCGCTGCGGCCAAGATACTCCACCGCGCCGTTCGCCAGCCAGCGCGCCACGTCGCCGGTGCGATACATCCGCTCGCCGGGGGCAAACGGGTCGGCGATAAAGCGGCTGGCGGTGAGGTCCGGACGCCCCAGATAGCCCTGCGCCAGCTGAATGCCGGTGAGATAGAGATCCCCGGCCACCCCCGGCGGCACCGGGCGCATCGCGGCATCAAGAATGCGCAGCCCGGTGTTCCATACCGGCCAGCCAATCGGCACGCTGCTGCCGGTCACTGCGGCCAGCTCAGGCCCGCAGGCCGGATACCAGCTGACGTCCACCGCCGCTTCCGTCGGGCCGTACAGGTTATGCAGCGGCGCGCCGGTCAAGCGCTCCCATTCGCGGCACAATTCCGTCGGCAGCGCTTCGCCGCTGCAGAATACCCGCCGCAGCGTGTGGCAGGCGGCCACGCTGTCGGCATCCAGCGAGGCGACAAACGCCGCCAGCATCGACGGCACAAAGTGGGTGGTGGTCACGCCGTAGTGGGCGAAGAACTGCTGCATCGCCTGCGGGTCGCGGTGCGCCTCCGGCTCGGCCATCACCAGCTGCGCGCCGGCGATAAACGGCCACCAGAACTCCCACACCGAAACGTCGAAACTGCACGGTGTTTTCTGCGCCACCACGTCGTCGGCAGATAACGGATAACGATCCTGCATCCACAGCAGGCGGTTGACGATGGCGGTCTGGCCGACCATCACCCCTTTTGGCCGCCCGGTGGAGCCAGAGGTAAAGATGATATAGGCGGTATGCTCCGGTTTTGACAGCGCCAGCGGCGCGTCATCCGCAACGGCCAGCGGCTGCTGGTAGCAGAGGCTCTCCAGCCCGGGGATATCGCTGAAGCGGGCCAGCTGATCCTCCGTAGCGATCAGCAGCGACGGCCGGGCGTCTTCCAGCATCATCCGCAGGCGGTCGTCCGGGTAGCCAGTGTCCAGCGGCAGCCAGGCGGCTCCCGCTTCGACAATGCCGTGCAGCGCCAGGGTCAGGAACACCGAGCGCGGCAGGGCCACCGCCACGCTGTCGCCCGGCTTCACGCCGCGCTGACGCAGCAGCTGCGCGAGCGCCACCACCTGCTGACGCATCTCACGATAGCTGAACTGCCAGTTAGCATCCGCCAGCGCCGGAGCATCCGGGGTCTTCCGCGCCTGGTCGACCACCAGCGCGCTGAGGGTGGTGGCGGGCAGCGGCATAGCGGTATCGTTGACCGCCGCCAGCCGGGCCTGCTCGTCGGCGGAGAGCATCTCCGCTTCGCCGCAGCGTAGCGTCGGATCGGCGGCAAACTGCGCCAGCAGCGCGGTCAGTCGCGCCATGTGGCGACGCAGCTCGGCTTCATCGTACCGGGCCTTGTTAGCGAGGAGCTCCAGCGACAGCCCGCCGGTCTCATCCGGGAACAGCGCCAGCTCGAGATCGTTGACCGGGCCGGTGGCGAGGGTGTGAGTTACTGCCTCGACGCCGTCGATATCCACCTGGTAATCAAAAACTTTGACGTTCAGCACCGGGCCGAACAGCGGTTCGTCCCCGGCCGCTTTGCCGCTGTCGCGGACGATCTGCTCGGCGTCATAGCGCTGATGGCGGCGCATCTTTTTCAGCTGCGCGGCGAGGCGCATCGCCAGGTCCGCCAGCGTCTCCTGGGCG
This sequence comes from Klebsiella sp. TF21-TM, assembly GCF_019753495.1. Classification (NCBI taxonomy): domain Bacteria; kingdom Pseudomonadati; phylum Pseudomonadota; class Gammaproteobacteria; order Enterobacterales; family Enterobacteriaceae; genus Klebsiella; species Klebsiella sp. TF21-TM. Next base: position 157,185 of record NZ_JAIJYL010000010.1, read on the forward strand.
TCAATATGCACCGCCAGAGGCAGGACGTTGAGCACCGGCCCCGTCGAGGTCAGCGCCGCTGAGCCCATCCGGCGCATAAAGATAAAGCCCGCCGCGTAGTCCATCCGGTTGCACAGGCGGCCCAGCCACAGCGTGGTGAGCGCCAGCGCCAGGTCAGCGGGCTGACACTGCGGCGCATGGCCGGCCAGGCGGCGGAAGGCGTCGGCGTTCATCGCCAGCTTCATCCGCCAGATATCGCTCCCGGCGGCGCGCCCGCCCAGCGGAGCGGCAGAGAGCGAGGCGGGAGCCGGTAACGCCTGGCGCTGGGCCTGCCAGAAGGCTTTATCCCGCTGCCAGGCCTCGCTGCCGGCGTAGCGCTGGTACTCGTCCACCACTTCGGCAAAGGGGGTGAAAGGCGATTCCGGGGTGGCTTCTCCACGCTGCCAGGCGCGGTAAATGGCGGCGATCTGTCGGGTAATTGCCGGGAAACTGAAGCCATCCACCAGCAAGTGGTGATAGCGCTGATACCAGTACCAGTGGTCGTCGCCGACGCGCAGCAGCTGATGGCACACCAGCGGGTTGCCGCCATCGACGCGCAGATCCTGCGCCAGATCCGCCTGCATCCGCTCCGTGGCGGCGCGGTGCGGATACGGCGCCGTACGCAGGTCAACGATCGGCGGTTCGCCAAGGGTGCGTTCCGCCGCCAGCCACTGCCAGACTTCCCCTTCCTCTTCCTCAAAGCGCAGGCTGAGGGTATCCGCCTGCTGCAGCCCGGCGACAATCGCCTTACCCAGCAGCGCCGGGTCGAGCGCGCCGCGCAGTTCAACATAGTGGGCCACGCTCCAGGCGCCAGGCAGAGTGGAGAGGCGCTCTGCCATCCAGATCCCCGGCTGCGCGGCAACCAGCGGTAAACGAGTGGTCATGGTCAGCTCCTTATGCCGCATGATGGGCGGGGGTCAGTGTCGGCCAGTTGGCCGCCAGCCAGGCGTTGCACGCCTCGACCGACTGCGGAGGGCACACCACCGTCCAGCCGGCAGGCAGCGCGCAATGCCCCGGCCACAGGCTGAACTGCCGCTGGTCATTGCGCAGAATGTAAAACTGCCCTTGCGGATTGTCGAAGGGGTTACTGAATTGCATATCAAACTCCTGTCGTAAAGCGCTGTGCTAAGGGGGCGACAGCAGAGGCTGCCAGAGCTGGATCAGCCCCGCCGTCAGCCCGCCGCGCCAGCAAAGCGCATCATGCCCGCCGTCAACCTGACGCCAGAAAATCGTCTGCTGCGTTGTGGTGAGTTGCGCCAGCAGCGCCTGGTTGGCGCGAAAAATAATCGGTTCACGCTGGCCCGCTTCCAGCCAGATGCGCAGCCCGGCCGCGGACGCCTCGCCCTGGCGGAGACGTTCGCCGATAAAGCCCGTCCCGCTGCCATCGCGATGCGGCCACCAGTAGGAGCCTGACTGGCTGAGCACGCAGCCAAAGCGCTGCGGCCAGTTGAGGGCGGCGAACATTGCCGCCAGGCCGCCGAAGCTTTGCCCGGCCACCACCGTCCGATCCGGGCGGTCGCTGAACGGGACGTGACCGCGGACCAGCGGCAGGAGCTCCTCCTGCACCGCCAGCCAGAAATCGCGATGACAGGGCAGCTCAACCCCGCGGCGCTGGTTGTCGATCGCGTCGATCAGCAGGTAGACCGCCGGCGGCAGCCTCCCCTCGCGGGTCAGCGCGGCCAGCGGCGACCACACCGGCATGCTTTCGGCCCAGAACTGGCCGTCAAGCAGGATCGCCAGCGGCCGCGTTTGCGGGTCGACGGCCTCGCCGGGGGTGTAGATCCAGACCCGGCGATGGTTGCCCAGACGCGCGCTGCGCCACTCAAGGCAACGGGCGGGAGGATGCGCCTCATTAAGCAGATCCCAGCCGGGTTGCGCCGGCGCCTGCGGCATCTCCAGGGCGGAGACGCCATGGCCGCGTCCGCCACGCCAGCTGTGCGGGTTCAGCGGATCGGCTATTGCCCGCGGCAGCAGTTTGCGCCAGCCTTCGCGCAGCAGCGCGCGGTCCGGCATATCGGCGCTGAACACCTCAGGGGAAAAATCATCGTCACGGTCGGAGGGAATAAAGCAGTAGCTGCCGCGCCAGGTCGGCGACAGCGTGGTTCGCCAGCACCAGGCGTCGGTCCCGGGCAGACGTTGCAGCGATTGCGGTCGCGCATTTTGATGGTGGTCGGTCACGCCGGTGATATAGAGCCATACCCGACGCCGTGGAGAACGCGTTTCATCCCCCGCCGGATCCCGCCACCAGAACGTCACCTCGATGGCGTCATCCACCGCCCGGGACTGCGGTCCCTGCAGAGTTCGCCACCACTCCTCGCTTCCTGTCGTTAACATTCAGTCATTAACCCTATGTATCGCGTGACTTTTTTAATTAATTGTCATTCTTTATTGATAATATTATTGATAACTATTTGCATTTGCAATAGCGTATTAGCGCGCCGTGGGAAGCGCGTCTTTCACAACACATGTCGAAGAGAGCTTATTCAGCTAGCGACGGAGTGCCTTTGCCCTCTTCCGGCAACATTTATGCCGCCTCCCCTCCCGGTGGGAAGGGGCGTTTGGGGAACGTGGCGACAAAAAAGCAGGAATAACAATGAATAACAGGATCAAATCCCTGGCCTTGCTGGTCAATCTGGGAATTTACGGGGTTGCTTTTCCGTTAAGCGCAGCGGAAACCGCCACCGACGATAAAAACAGCGCCGCGGAAGAGACCATGGTGGTCACCGCCGCCGAGCAGAACCTGCAGGCGCCGGGCGTCTCCACCATCACCGCCGATGAGATCCGCAAACGTCCGCCGGCGCGCGACGTCTCGGAGATCATTCGCACCATGCCGGGGGTCAACCTGACCGGCAACTCCACCAGCGGCCAGCGCGGGAATAACCGCCAGATTGATATCCGCGGCATGGGCCCGGAAAACACCCTGATCCTGATCGACGGTAAGCCGGTCACCAGCCGCAACTCTGTGCGTCTCGGCTGGCGCGGCGAGCGCGACACCCGCGGCGACACCAGCTGGGTGCCGCCGGAGATGATCGAACGCATCGAAGTGATTCGCGGCCCGGCCGCCGCCCGCTACGGCAACGGCGCCGCCGGCGGCGTGGTGAATATCATCACTAAAAAAACCGGCGATGAGTGGCACGGCTCCTGGAACACCTATATGAACGCCCCGGAGCACAAAGACGAAGGCTCCACCAAGCGCACCAACTTCAGCCTCAGCGGCCCGCTGGGCGGCGATTTCAGCTTCCGCCTGTTCGGTAACCTCGACAAAACCCAGGCCGACGCCTGGGACATCAACCAGGGCCATCAGTCCGAACGTACCGGGATCTATGCCGACACCCTGCCGGCCGGGCGCGAAGGGGTAAAAAATAAAAACATCGATGGTCTGGTGCGCTGGGAATTCGCGCCGATGCAGTCGCTGGAGTTTGAGGCCGGCTACAGCCGCCAGGGCAACCTCTACGCAGGCGACACCCAGAACACCAACTCCAACGACCTGGTAAAAGAGAACTACGGCAAAGAGACCAACCGTCTGTACCGCAACACCTACTCGGTCACCTGGAACGGCGCCTGGGACAACGGGGTGACCACCAGCAACTGGGCGCAGTACGAACGTACCCGCAACTCACGCAAAGGCGAAGGCCTGGCCGGGGGGACCGAGGGGATCTTCAACAGCAACCAGTTCACGGATATCGATCTGGCGGATGTGATGCTGCACAGCGAAGTCAGCATCCCGTTCGACTATCTGGTTAATCAGAACCTGACGCTGGGCAGCGAGTGGAACCAGCAGCGCATGAAGGATAAGGCCTCCAACACCCAGGCGCTGTCGGGGGGAGAAATTCCGGGCTACGACAGCACCGGCCGCAGCCCCTACTCGAAGGCGGAGATCTTCTCCCTGTTCGCTGAGAACAACATGGAGCTGACCGACACCACCATGCTGACCCCGGCGCTGCGTTTCGATCATCACAGCATCGTCGGCAACAACTGGAGCCCGTCCCTCAATCTGTCTCAGGGCCTGTGGGACGACTTCACGCTGAAGATGGGTATCGCCCGTGCCTATAAAGCGCCGAGCCTGTATCAGACCAACCCGAACTACATTCTCTACAGCAAAGGCCAGGGCTGCTACGCCAGTAAAGACGGCTGCTATCTGCAGGGGAATGAAGATTTAAAAGCCGAGACCAGCATCAACAAAGAGATTGGCCTCGAGTTTAAACGCGACGGCTGGCTGGCGGGCGTGACCTGGTTCCGCAACGATTACCGCAACAAGATTGAAGCTGGCTATGCTCCGGTCTATCAAAACGGTAAAGGTACCGATCTCTACCAGTGGGAAAACGTGCCGAAAGCGGTGGTGGAAGGCCTGGAAGGTACGCTGAACGTCCCGGTGAGCGAGACCGTGAACTGGACCAACAACATCACCTACATGCTGCAGAGTAAGAATAAAGAGACCGGCGATCGGCTGTCGATTATCCCGGAATACACGCTGAACTCCACGCTGAGCTGGCAGGTACGCGATGACGTTTCGCTGCAGTCGACCTTTACCTGGTACGGCAAACAGGAGCCGAAGAAGTACAACTACAAGGGTCAACCGGTCACCGGCAGCGAGAAGAACGAGGTCAGCCCCTACAGCATCCTCGGCCTGAGCGCGACCTGGGACGTGACCAAATACGTTAGTCTGACCGGCGGCGTGGATAACGTCTTTGACAAGCGCCACTGGCGCGCGGGCAACGCCCAGACCACCGGGGGCGCCACCGGCACGATGTACGGCGCCGGCGCCGAGACCTACAACGAATCGGGCCGCACCTGGTATATGAGCGTCAACACCCACTTCTGATAGCGGGTTCTCCCTCCCCCGCCCTTGCAGGATAAAGGGCGGGGACAACCGCGGTATACTTGCCTTATGCGCATTCTTCACTCCACCCTGCCGCTGGCCGGCTATCGCTTGCAGCACATCGACTTCGACCCGGCGACTTTCCAGGCTGCCGATCTGTTGTGGTTGCCCTATCACGCCAGCCTGAGCGGCTGGAGCCGCAAGCGGCAGGCGGAGCACCTGGCCGGGCGCATCGCCGCGGTGTACGCCCTGCGCGAGGTGGGAGAAAAACAGCCTCCCGCGATTGGCGATCGGCGCCAGCCGCTGTGGCCCGCGCCCTGGTTCGGTAGTATCAGCCACTGCGGCCAGCGCGCGCTGGCGGTGGTCGCCGACCGGCCGGTAGGCGTCGACATCGAGCGCCGGTTTACTCCACAGCTGGCGGCGGAGCTGGAGAGCAGCATTATCAACGAGGCGGAAAAAAAGGTGCTATTGCACAGCGGCCTGCCCTTCCCGCTGGCGCTGACGCTGGCCTTTTCGGCGAAAGAGAGTGGGTTTAAGGCGACGCCGACGGCAGGCCAGCGCGCGCTGGGATTCACCGATTTTCAGATCGTGGAAATAACGGTAAGCACCTTAGCGCTTCGGTTTGCGGGGCAACGCTATCCGCTGTACTGGACAGCGTCGGAGGAGCAGATCGTCACGTTTTGCGCATTGCAGCAGTAAACGCCCGCGCTTCACGCGACGGGCGTTCAGACCATCAGCCCCTGTTTTGCACCCGGGCGACGATGGCGGCGGCATCAAACCCGTGGTGTTGGCGCATCCAGCCGCGATCGGCGGCGGCGGCGTACTCCCCGTCCGGGATCCCCAACCGCTGCAGGGCAATGCCCACGCCCGCTTCCGCCAGCACCTCGGCCACCAGGCTGCCCAGCCCGCCGTTGACGTTATGCTCTTCGACGGTGATCACCGCTTTGCACGGCTTCAGCGCCGCCAGCAGCGCGGCGGTATCGCAGGGGCGGATCGACGGCACGCTGACCACTTTCGCCTGAACGCCGAGGTCGGCAAGCTGCTGCGCCGCCTCCACTACCTCATGCACTGTCGAACCGGTCGCCACCAGTGCGACGTCCTCGCCTTCGCGCAGAGTCAGCACGGCGCCGGGAACAAAGCGATACGACTCGTCAAGCAGCTCCGGCAGCGCCTTGCCATCGAGGCGAATATAGACCGGCCCCTGATAAGCAAGGGCATAGTCGATAATCTGCCGACATTCGCGCGGCGTGGAGGGGGCGAAGATCTGGATATTGCCGAAGCCGCGCATCACCGCCAGATCGTCAATCGCATGGTGGGTGCTGGCCAGCGGACCGTAGCTGGCCCCGGCGTTAAGGCCAAACAGCTTCACGTTGGTGTTGTTGTAACAGACATCCACTTTGATTTGCTCATTGGCCCGCGAAATAAGAAACGGCGCGGCGTTACAGGTCACCGCCACTTTGCCGCCCAGCGCCAGACCGGCGGCGGTGCCGACCATACTCTGCTCAGCGATGCCGACGTTCACCAGCCGGCCGGGAAATTGCTTAATAAAGGGGGCGATTTTGGCCGTCGACGTGGAGTCGGCCACCACCGGCACCAGATCGACACCGCTTTCCACGGCGGCGATAAAGGCCTCGACCATGACGTTAGCCAGGTGTTCTGCATTACTCATCTTTCAGTTCCTCCAGCGCCAGAGCGATCTCTTCACCTTTCGGCACCCGGTGGTGCCACTCCGGGCGCCCCTGGATAAAGGAGATCCCCGCGCCTTTCGTGGTGTTGGCAATAATGACGTTTGGTTTACCCTTCTGCTGCAGCCCCTCGATGGCCGCGACCACCGAGGCCATATCGTTACCCTGGCATTCGCTGACCTCCATGCCGAAGGCGCGCCATTTGTCGGCCAGCGGATCGGTATTCATGATTTCGCGCGTCGGCCCGGCCAGCTGGAGGTTGTTCTTATCATTAATAATGACCAGGTTATCCAGCCCGTAGTGCGCCGCCGCCAGGGCGGCTTCCCAGTTACTGCCTTCCGCCAGTTCGCCATCGCCGGTGATCAAAAAAATGCGGCGGGTGCTGTTGCTTTTCTTCGCGGCCAGCGCCAGCCCCACCGCAACAGGCAAACCGTGGCCCAGCGCGCCGGTGTTCAGCTCAATACCCGGCGTTTTCTGCCGCACCGGGTGGCCAGGGAGATGGGAATTGGCATGCTGGTAAGTCTCCAGCCACTCCACAGGGAAGAAGCCGGCTTCCGCCAGGACGCAGTAGTAGCAGCCCACTGCGTGGCCTTTCGACTGGATGTAGATATCGCGCTGCGGGTCGTCGAGCCGATCCGCCGCCACGTTGAGGACCCGGAAATAGAGCGCGGTTAACAGTTCGACCTGCGAAAGGTCGGCCCCGGTGTGGCCGCCGGCCGGACTATTGGCGTTTAAGCGCACAATGTGGCGCCGCACCGCGCGGGCTTTACGCTCCAGCGTCTGAATATCAAATCTGTAGGGATTCATTTCACACCTCTGAATTTATTTTCAGCATGGAATATTTATTCCAGAAAGAACTAAAAAAACCAGATATCCCTATGCCGGGTGGTAAGCCTTCTGCCACAGCGCCCTACTCAGGAACATTCTGCCTCCCGCTCCGGACTTAGCCCGGAGAAACACATTGACTTGAAATCGCCTTGAATATATATTCAATGATGATTCTTTATTCGATTATGACCTGGCTGTTTTGTTTTTGTCCATAGTCGATTTTGAGGATTGGCAAAAGTTAGACGCCTGTCACACTTAAGTGTGATTTTTTTTCGCGTATGATAGAAGCCTCTATACCCTAAATAAAATGGCTGCCGCTAAGCGCCTGAACACAGGCGATAAATGATTTTCGAGGATTAATATGGCTAAGCAGGATGAACAACGGCTATTGGTTAAGATTGCCACGCTTTACTACCTGGAAGGACGAAAGCAGTCTGATATCGCCCAACTTCTCTCGCTCTCACAGTCATTTGTCTCCCGCGCCATCACCCGCTGCCAGAAAGAGGGCGTCGTCAAAATCAGCGTCGTACAGCCGTCAAACATTTTTCTGAAGCTCGAAAAAGGGCTTGAGGATCGCTACGGTCTTAAGCAGGCGGTGGTGGTGGATACCGAAGAAGAGGCCAGCGATCACACCATTAAGCGGGCGATTGGCTCCGCCGCCGCCCACTATCTGGAAACCCGTCTGCGGCCAAAAGATCTGATTGGCGTCTCCTCCTGGAGCTCAACCATTCGCGCGATGGTCGATGAAGTTCATGCGCAGAACCTGAAGGCCAGCGGCGTGATCCAGCTGCTCGGCGGCGTCGGGCCCAACGGTAACGTGCAGGCGACGATTCTTACCCAGACCCTCGCCCAGCGCCTGAACTGCGACGCCTGGCTGCTGCCGTCGCAGAGCATTGAGGGATCCATGGAGGAGCGCAACCGGCTGCTGGCCAGCAAGGACGTCGCGGACGTGGTGTCGCGCTTTGACGAGGTGGATATCGCCATCGTCGGCATCGGCATTCTCGAACCCTCCCAGCTGCTGAAAACCTCCGGGAACTACTATCACGAAGATATGCTGCAGGTGCTGGCGGCGCGCGGCGCGGTGGGCGATATCTGCCTGCACTACTACGACAAAAACGGCCATCCGGTGTTACGCGATGATGAAGATCCGGTGATCGGCATGGCGCTGGAAAAGGTCAAAAAATGCCCTAACGTCGTCGCGCTGGCCGGTGGCACTGACAAAGTCGCGGCCATCAAAGGCGCCCTTACCGGCGGCTACATTGACGTTTTAATCACCGATTATCCTACCGCCCGCATGCTGGTCAGCGACTAACCTGCCGCGCTATTTTTCCTCTCTGCCGCCCTGACGTGCTTTTTTAACCTCAGGGCTGGCTCTGCTAATACATTTAAATTCAATAATTTAGTCAACCAACCCAGCCGCCTGCCGCCGCTTTTGCCGATCGGCGAAATGTGATTGCCAGCACAATTGATGATTTTTCCGGTAGCCCGTCACCGGGTTTGTGGCTTAAGGTATCAAATAAATAATCACTATCGAATATATATTCAGTGATTAAAAAGATGATAACGAAATGTCACATCATGGCCTGCGTAGACGCATGAGACGGTGGAAAAGATCCCGTCTCCGCTGTTCCAGGACACCGGGTGACCGAGGAGAGCACGATGCAGGCGACAGCAAAAGAGTTCATCATTGCCCTGGATGAAGGCACCACCAACGCCAAAGCGGTGGTGCTGGATAGCCGGGGTAAGGTTATCGTCAAATTCTCGCAGCCGCTGGCGATCCAAACGCCGCGCGACGGCTGGGTGGAGCAGTCGGGCGAGGCGCTGGTGGCCGCCTCGCTGGCGGTGATCGCCAGCGCGATAGCCCACGTCGGCGCGGAAAACGTCGCCGCGCTGGCCATCAGCAACCAGCGGGAAACCGCCATCGGCTGGTATCGCGACAGCGGCAAACCGATTAACGCGGCCATCACCTGGCAATGCACCCGCAGCGCCGCGTTCTGCGACACGCTGCGTCACGATCGTCAGGAACAGCGGATTAAACAGGCCACTGGCCTGCCAATCGCCCCGCTGTTCTCGGCCTCCAAAATGCGCTGGCTGCTGGATGCGACTGCCGATGGCCACCTGCGCGCCGAACGCGGCGAGATTTGCCTCGGCACCATCGACAGCTGGCTGCTGTGGAATCTGACCGCCGGAGACGCCTTCTGCTGCGACTACTCCAATGCCGCCCGCACCCAGTTGTTGAATCTGCACCGCGGCGAGTGGGACAACGAGATGCTGGCGCTGTTCGGCATTCCGCGCGCGGCGTTACCAGAAATTAAACCGTCGAGCGGCCTCTTCGGCCATACCAAAGGGCTGGCCGCCATTCCGGACGGTATTCCCATTATGGCGATGATCGGCGACTCCCACGCGGCGCTGTTCGGCCACGCGCTCGGCGAAGCGGGCTGCGTGAAAGCCACTTACGGCACCGGTTCATCGGTGATGGCGCCAGTCAAATCGGCGCAGTGCGATATCGAGGCGCTGGCGACCACTGTCGCCTGGCACGATGGCGACCAGCTGGTGTGGGGTCTGGAAGGTAATATTCCCCACACCGGCGATGCCGTCGCCTGGATGGCGGACAGCACTGGCCTGAGCGAGCTCTCTGCCGCCGAGCTGGCCCATGAGCTGAACACCCTTCCCGCCTCCGTTGATTCGACCCTCGGGGTGTACTTCGTGCCGGCGCTGACCGGCCTCGGCGCCCCCTGGTGGGACGACAGCGCCCGCGGCGTGATCTGCGGCCTGAGTCGCGGGGTGAAACGCGCGCATCTGATCCGCGCGGCGCTGGAATCCATCACCTATCAGATTGCCGACGTGGTGGTGGCGATGCGGCAACATGAAGAGTTCACTCTGACGGCGCTGATGGTGGACGGCGGGCCGACCAACAATGACTGGCTGATGCAATACCAGGCCGATCTGCTCGGCTGCCCGGTGATGCGCAGCGACGTACCGGAGCTGTCCGCCATCGGCGCGGCGTTGCTGGCGCGCAAAGCGCTCCATCCGGGGTCGACCGCCGACCTGCAGGCCTTCTTAACCGAACACAGCACCTTTCAGCCCGATATGGCCCGCCACCAGCGCTTGCAAACGCGCTGGCAGGAGTGGCGCCATGCGGTCGACCGAACATTATGGAAACCGGACTCGCCAGCCTGACCGCCAGACTGCGCGACGACATGCATTCACTTATCACAGGAGAAACCCGGCCCATAACGATATCGCTATCCCTGAATGTATTCAGGGGAAATTTCAGACCGTAAAAGCCTGCCCGCTCAGGGGCTCATTTGTTCGAATATAAAAATACAGGAACAGAGTCATGAAATTACGTAAAACCCTTTTAACCGCTGCTACCCTGACCGCCTTATCCTTTGCCGCGCACGCCGCGGAGAAAGGCACCATAATGATCATGGTCAACTCGCTGGATAACCCGTATTACGCCTCGGAAGCCAAAGGCGCCAGTGAAAAAGCGCAAGCTCTCGGCTATAAAACCACCGTGCTGTCCCATGGCGAAGATGTCAAAAAGCAGAATGAGCTTATCGACACCGCCATTGGTAAAAAGGTGCAGGGTATTATTCTTGATAACGCCGACTCCACCGCCAGCGTCGCCGCCATTGAAAAGGCCAAAAAAGCCGGCATTCCGGTGGTCTTAATTAACCGTGAAATTCCGGTTGATGATGTGGCGCTGGAACAAATTACCCACAATAACTTCCAGGCCGGCTCCGAGGTCGCCAACGTCTTCGTCGAGAAGATGGCGGAGAAAGGCAAATACGCCGAGCTGACCTGCAACCTCGCCGATAATAACTGCGTCACCCGTTCTAAATCTTTCCATCAGGTCATTGACCAGTATCCGGATATGGTCAGCGTAGCCAAACAGGATGCCAAAGGGACCCTGATCGACGGCAAGCGCATCATGGACAGCATTCTGCAGGCTCACCCGGACGTGAAAGGCGTGATCTGCGGCAACGGGCCGGTGGCCCTCGGCGCGATTGCGGCGCTGAAGGCGGCCAACCGCAGCGATGTGATCGTCGTCGGCATCGACGGCAGCAACGATGAGCGCGACGCCGTGAAGGCCGGCACCCTGCAGGCGACCGTGATGCTGCAGGCGCAGGCCATCGCCGCTCAGGGCGTCACCGATCTGGATAATTACCTGCAAAAAGGCGAAAAGCCGGCTAAACAGCGCGTGATGTTCCGCGGCATCCTGATTACTCAGGATAACGCCGATAAAGTCCAGGATTTCAACATTAAGTCCTGAGTTCGGGTGGTTGCGCCCCTGCGGGGGCGCAGAGGAGAGCATTATGTTTAAGAAAACCTGTCTGACGCTGGCCGTGCTGGCGCTTGGGGGCTGTCGCATCGTCTCGCAGCAGGAGCTGGCAGACCTGAAATCGCCGCCCAACCCGCATATGGCAAATATGGATAAAACCTGGCAGCAGAGCATCGTACCGCAGGTGGTGACGAAAGCGCGCCCGGCGGCGGAATTGATGAGCGCGCTCAAGGCGGCAAAAGACATTGATAGCGCCTGCAAAACCCTCGGCTACCGCGCGCAGGACGAAAACCCCTGCATCTTCTACGTCAAGGTTTCAGGAACCGTCAGCAAACTCGATACCGCCTCGCGCAGCGGCAAGATGACCCTGTCCGACCCCAGTGTCGGCAAGGTGACGGTACAGATTGGCCCCACCCTGCGCGGCACCCAGCTGCGCGACGGCTACAGCGGCGCCAGCTATCAGGACTTTAATGACCAGGTGCTGTTCGGCGAGTACAGCAAGAATATCAACAGCCAGGCGGTCAAAATGATTCAGACCGCCAACCTCAAAACCGGCGACAGCGTGGAGGTCTACGGCGTCTTCTCGGCCTGGGATATTCCGCCAACTCTCCCGGAAATTACCCCGGCGAAAATCGTTCACGCGGGGGGGCAATAATATGGCGCCGCAAGAACTCGTCGCTCCCCAGCCCGCTGAGTCCGAAGTGATTATCGAAACCCGCGGCCTGTCACGCGTCTATCCCGGCGTGACCGCCCTGGATAATGTCAATTACCGGGTCTATCGAAATAAGGTCAACGTGCTGATCGGAGAAAATGGTGCGGGTAAATCCACCATGATGAAAATGCTTGCCGGTGTGGAAACGCCCTCCTCCGGGCAAATTATTCTCGATGGCGAAGCGGTTTCATTACATTCGACTCATCAGGCAGAAAAACTCGGCATCAGCATTATTTTCCAGGAGCTGAATTTATTTCCCAATATGAATGTGATGGACAACATCTTCATGGCAAATGAATTCTTTCAGAAAGGACGCATCAACGAAAAATACCAGTACGCGCTGGCCAAATCGCTGCTGGAGCGACTGGAGCTGGATGTCGATCCCTACACCCCGCTGGGCGAACTCGGTATCGGCCACCAGCAGTTAGTCGAGATTGCCCGCGCGCTGTCGAAAGACACCCGGGTGCTGATCATGGACGAACCCACCTCGGCGCTCAGCCAGTCTGAGGTGAAAGTGCTGTTCAAGGTGATCGCGCAGCTTAAGCGCCGCGGGGTGACCATTATCTATATCTCGCATCGCCTCGAAGAGCTGATGGAGATCGGCGACAACATCACCATTTTCCGCGACGGTCGCTTTATCAGCGAGCGTCACGTCAGCGACGCCAGCGTGCCGTGGATCATTGAGCAGATGGTCGGCGATAAGAAAAAACACTTTGATTATCAACCGGCGCCAAAAGGCAACGCGGTGCTTGACGTCAAGGGGCTGACCGCGCTGCATCCCAGCGGCGGCTACAAGCTCAATGACGTTACCTTCACTCTTAGCAAAGGCGAAGTGATCGGCATTTACGGCCTGCTGGGGGCCGGACGCACCGAGCTGTTTAAAGGTCTGGTGGGGCTGATGCCCTGCCAGCGCGGCGAGGTGCATCTCAACGGCGAAAGCATCGGCAAATCACGCTTTCAGCAGCGTCTGAAAAAGGGGCTGGCGCTGGTGCCGGAGGACCGCCAGGGCGAAGGCGTGGTGCAGATGATGTCGATTCAGGCCAACATGACGCTCTCTGATTTCAGCCTGCAGGGGTTTCGCCGCGCCTGGCGCTGGTTGAATCCGCAAAAAGAAGAGACCTGCGTGAAAACGATGATCCAGCAGCTGGCGATCAAGGTCAGCGACGCCAATTTGCCCATCACCTCGCTGAGCGGCGGTAATCAACAAAAAGTGGTGCTGGGTAAAGCGCTGATGACCCAACCGCAGGTGGTGTTCCTCGACGAACCGACGCGCGGCATCGACGTCGGCGCGAAAACCGACGTCTATCACCTGATCGGCAAAATGGCCCAGCAGGGGCTGGCGGTGATGTTTTCATCTTCAGAGCTGGATGAGGTGATGGCCCTGGCCGACCGCATCCTGGTGATGGCCGATGGCCGCATTACCGCCGATCTACCGCGTCATGCGGTGACCCGCGAACAGTTAATCGCGGCTTCAACACCTCAAGATTAATCAGGCTGGAATCCATCATGAACCAGAAATATATGATTTATATGTACCTGCTGAAGGCCCGCACCTTTATCGCCCTGCTGCTGGTGATCGCATTCTTCAGCGTGATGGTACCCAACTTCCTGACCGCCTCTAACCTGCTGATCATGACCCAGCACGTGGCAATCACCGGCCTGCTGGCCATCGGCATGACGCTGGTCATTCTCACCGGCGGCATTGATTTGTCCGTCGGCGCGGTGGCGGGGATCTGCGGCATGGTGGCGGGCGCGCTGCTGACCAACGGCCTGCCGCTGTGGAACGGCGACATCCTCTTCTTTAACGTCCCGGAAGTGATCCTCTGCGTGGCGATCTTCGGCGTACTGGTCGGCCTGGTGAACGGCGCGGTGATCACCCGCTTCGGCGTGGCGCCGTTTATCTGCACCTTAGGCATGATGTACGTCGCCCGCGGCTCCGCGCTGCTGTTTAACGACGGGAGCACCTACCCGAATCTCAACGGTATGGAAGCGCTGGGCAACACCGGTTTCGCCACCCTCGGCTCCGGCACTCTGCTCGGCGTCTATCTTCCCATCTGGCTGATGATCGGCTTCCTGGTGCTGGGCTACTGGCTGACCACCAAAACGCCGCTTGGCCGCTACATCTACGCCATCGGCGGCAATGAGTCCGCCGCCCGCCTCGCCGGCGTGCCGATTGTGAAAGCGAAAATATTCGTCTATGCCTTCTCCGGCCTGTGCGCGGCCTTTGTCGGCCTGATCGTCGCATCACAGCTGCAAACCGCGCACCCGATGACCGGCAACATGTTTGAGATGGACGCCATCGGCGCCACCGTGCTCGGCGGCACCGCGCTGGCCGGCGGCCGTGGTCGGGTGACCGGCTCGATTATCGGCGCCTTCGTGATCGTCTTCCTTGCCGACGGCATGGTGATGATGGGCGTCAGCGACTTCTGGCAGATGGTGATCAAAGGCGTGGTGATCGTTACCGCCGTGGTCGTCGACCAGTTCCAGCAGAAGCTGCAGAGCAAGGTCATCCTGATGCGCCGCCATGAGGAGAAACTGGCCGCCCTCCCCCCCAACGGCGCCACCTCCAGCTAACCGGCAACGATTCACATCTTCCGCCGGGCCTGGTGCCCGGCTCAGCGAAAGGGAAAAAATATGCAACGAGATTTCCAGAACAAAACGGTGGTGATCACCGGCGCCTGCCGCGGCATTGGCGCGGGTATTGCCGAGCGCTTCGCCCGCGACGGCGCAAACCTGGTGATGGTCTCCAACGCCGAGCGCGTTCATGAGACCGCCGAAACCCTGCGTCAGCGCTATCAGGCGGATATTTTATCGCTGCAGGTCGATGTCACCGACGAAGCCCAGGTGCAGGGGCTGTATGAGCAGGCCGCCGCCCGCTTCGGCACCATTGACGTCTCGATTCAGAACGCCGGGGTCATCACCATTGATTACTACGATCGGATGCCAAAAGCCGATTTCGAGAAAGTGCTGGCGGTCAATACCACCGGCGTCTGGCTATGCTGCCGCGAGGCGGCCAAATATATGGTGAAACAGAACCACGGCAGCCTGATCAACACCTCATCCGGCCAGGGGCGTCAGGGCTTCATCTACACCCCGCACTATGCCGCCAGCAAGATGGGCGTGATCGGCATTACCCAAAGCCTGGCCCACGAGCTGGCGCCGTGGAATATCACCGTCAACGCCTTCTGCCCGGGCATTATTGAAAGCGAAATGTGGGATTACAACGACCGCGTGTGGGGCGAAATTCTCAGCACCGAGCAGAAGCGCTACGGCAAAGGCGAGCTGATGGCGGAGTGGGTCGAGGGCATTCCAATGAAGCGCGCCGGCAAGCCGGAAGATGTCGCCGGCCTGGTGGCGTTTCTCGCCTCCGACGACGCCCGCTATCTCACCGGACAGACCATTAATATCGATGGCGGTTTGATTATGTCCTGAGCACGGTAGCCCGGATTAGGCGCGACGCGCCGCTATCCGGGACGTCAGGCTCCCGACGTTCGACACTATATTGAAGAGAATAATCATTATGATCGGTAAAGACTTTGCACAACAGCTGTTTAGCCTGCAGGATCGTGTCGCCTTCGTTACCGGCGCCGGCAGCGGCATTGGCCAGACTATCGCCTGCAGTCTCGCCAGCGCCGGCGCGCGGGTGGTCTGTTTTGATCTTCGCGACGACGGCGGGCTGGCGGAAACGGTCAGTCATATTGAATCTATCGGCGGCCAGGCCTGCGCCTACACCGGCGACGTCCGCCAGCTGGCCGACCTGCGCGCCGCCGTCGCGCTGGCCAAAAGCCGCTTTGGCCGCCTCGACATCGCCGTCAACGCCGCCGGGATCGCCAACGCCAATCCGGCGCTGGCGATGGAGAGCGAGCAATGGCAGCGGGTGATCGATATCAATCTCACCGGGGTGTGGAATTCCTGCAAAGCGGAAGCGGAACTGATGCTGGAGTCCGGCGGCGGGTCGATTATCAACATCGCCTCGATGTCGGGGATTATCGTTAACCGCGGCCTCGACCAGGCGCATTATAACTGCTCCAAAGCCGGCGTGATCCATCTGTCGAAAAGCCTGGCGATGGAGTGGGTGGACAAAGGGATCCGCGTCAATTCCATCAGCCCGGGATATACCGCCACGCCGATGAATACCCGCCCGGAGATGGTGCACCAGACCCGCGAGTTTGAAAGCCAGACGCCGATGCAGCGGATGGCGAAGGTGGAAGAGATGGCCGGCCCGGCGCTGTTCCTCGCCAGCGACGCCGCCTCGTTCTGCACCGGCGTAGACCTGGTGGTCGACGGCGGGTTTGTCTGCTGGTGATCCTCTCCTGCTTCAGGGCGCCACGCTGCGGCGCCCCTCGCCATCCCCGCCGTTAACTCAGGGGATACTGTTGAAACGCCGGCAGCGCCTCTCCTTTCTCCGCCAGCGCGCGGATATGCGGAAACGCCGTTGCCGGCACCACCGTCGGGATCATCAACTGGATAAAGGACCAGACCACCGTGCTGGTGACCAACACCTGGTCCGGCTGCGCGGCGGCAACGCGGTCTGCCAGCCGGGCGTCCCATTCCCGACAGGCGGCGAGCAGTTGACCGGTCACCCGGGCTATCCACGGCTGATGCTGCTTCTCCTCCGGCCGCAGACGGTGCTCATAAACATGCTGGACCGCTTTTTCACTGGCGGCGAGGATCACCCCCAGCAGGTGCAGGTCGCGGGCCAGCACCTCGGGATGCGCGGGAAGCAGCCGGCGTCCAGCGGGATGGGTCGTTTCGAAATATTGGAGGATCAGCGTGGAGTCCATCAGCTGTGTCCCGTCATCGAGAACCACCGTCGGCGCCTTGACCACCGGATTAATACGGGAGAATTTATCAAAGCCGCTAAAGACCGACAGCGGCAGGCTGTCGAATTCCACGCCATAGAGCGCCAGAGAAACCGCCACGCGTCTTACATAAGGTGAATCCATCATACCAATGAGTTTCATCGTCACTCCTGCCTGCGATAAAGGGGTTGCTGGCTTACCTTACTGGAAAACCCGCCCCGCGAATATCAGGGGATGCTTACCGCAAAGGTTAGAAAAACTAACAAATTGGCGCCACGGGATAGTCCGCCTGTCTCCCCTGTGTTATACCGACTGAGAGCGCCTGAAGCCCGTCCACTGTCTGCTCGCGGCGGCTTTAAAACCCGCTAACCCGGTAGTAACGTTAACGTATTGCCCCCCTGACAAGAGAGATGACCATGGCAGATTTTCCCCCTGTCGCCAGCCTGCGCAGCTTTGAGGCGGTGGCGCGCCTCGGCAGCGTGACGCAGGCCGCCCATGAGATGAGCGTGACCCATTCGGCGGTCAGCCAGCACATCAAACAGCTGGAAGCCCTGGTCGGCGTCACACTGTTTGTCCGCCACGGCCGCGGGGTGCGCATCACGGAAGAGGGGCGGCTCTATGCCCTGCAAATCCGCGAGGCGTTACAGCACATCGCCGACGCCACGCGGATGGTGCAGATCAAACCCCGCACGATGGAACTGACCCTGGCGACGCTCCCCTCCTTTGGCTGCCACTGGCTGCTGCCGCGGCTGGCGCGCTTTCAGGCGCGGCATCCGCAGATCGCGGTGCGCCTGCTGACCAGCCTGGCGGTGGTTAACCTGCAGCAGGAGGGTATCGATCTGGCCATTCGCATGGGGCAAGGCGACTGGGAGGGGATGGAAAGCCGACATCTGTTTGCCGATGAACAGCTGGTGGTGGCCGCGCCGCACTATCGCGGCGGCGACCTGCCGACCACCCCGCAGGCGATCGCCGCCAGCGATATCGTTTTTTCCATGGAGTCCTGGAACGCCTGGTGCAGCCAGGCGGGGCTGGAAAAGACAATCATCCCTGCGGGCCTGCGCCTGAACGACTCCAACCTGGTGCTGGAGGCGGTTCGCCTGGGAGCGGGCGTGGCGCTGGAGCGGCGCTCGCTGGTGGCGGGGGCGATAGCCCGCGGCGAGCTGGTGCAGCTCACCGCCGTCACCGTCCCCTACCCCTGGCACTACTGGCTGACCGTCTCCCCGCAGGCGGAGAACCGCCCGGAAGTCGCCCGGTTCATCGCCTGGCTGGAGGAGGAGATCGCCCTCTGGCGCCAGCAGCTCAGCGCTTAGCCTTCCGCCGACGGCGGCAGGCCCGCCCGGGCGGCGTGCTCCTGGGAGAGACGCCAGAAATCGTGCCCGGCGGGATACTGATAGAGGCGCAGGGAAAATTGCCCGGCCACCGCGGTAATGTACTCAAATATCGCCGACTGGGTATTCTCGTAGTCTTTCCACAGCGTCGAAGAGGTAAAGCAGTAAATCTCTAACGGGATGCCCGACGGCGACGGTTTCAGCGTCCTCGCCACAATATACATCTCCTTAATAATATCCGGTCGCTCGGCGAGATAGTGCATCAGGTAGTGGCGAAACAGGGTCAGGTTGGTCAGGCCGTTATCGACAAACCAGCGGTCCGCCACGCCGCCGGGATCCCGACCGTCAAGCAGCGTGGTCAGAGGCTCGCTTACCCCGCGGATGGTCAGCATCGAGGAGAGCATCTCCTGGTTGAGAAAACGCACTGAGTGCTGATCGATGGCGATACTGCGCATGATCCGCCGCGCCCCGGAGGAGAACATCGCCTGCCAGTTGGTATAGGTCTCGGTGAGGAAATTCTTGGTGGGAATACGGGAAATGGTATTGTCCCAGTTACGGATGGTAATGGTGTGCAGCGCGATATCCGTCACCTCACCGCTGAGGTTCTTGTCAGGCATTTCAATCCAGTCCCCCAGCTGGAGCACGTCGTTGGACGACAGCTGAACGTTCGCCACCAGCGACAGCAGGGTATGCTGGAAGACGATCATCAGCACCGCCGCCACCGCCCCCAGACTGGAGATAATAATGATCGGCGATTTGTTCGACATCACGGCGAGGATCATAATCGCCGCCAGGATGTGGACTAAGATTTTGCCTATCTGGATATAGCCCTTAATGGAATGATTTTTACGTTTGGTTTTTCGCAGATAAGAGCTGTTGACAATATCCAGCATCTCGTTGAAAAACACCGACATAAAAATAAAAAACAAGATCCCGCAGATGGTATTAATCGCCGTCACCAGCGATGCCGGCATCGCCGGCATAAACTGCAGAACGTAATAGACGATAATAACCGGAATGAAATTGGACAGCTTTTCGGCGATGCGTCGATCCTTCTCCAGCGGCACGTCCTGTTTATGGCTACCAAAGAAGACCTTACGCACCACTTTAATCAGCAAGAACTTGCATAAAAGGTGGGCAAATATGCCAGAGAGCAGCAGCAGAATAAGGTTAAATCCCACCGCCAGCGCCGGATTACTCTCAATAAACGTCAGTAGATGATTCACATACGCCATGCTTTATCGCCTGAATAACTATGCCATTTCGCTAACTGCTTTATCACAAGGGCATATATTGGAAAATTTTAATCAATCCGCATCATGGCATATCGCTTAGCGTAACGTCCATGCGCGCACCGCTGCTAATCATTCACGGGATTTATGTCATAGTTTGCATTAATCATTATCTACGCTCACTATAAAGAGGCTTGTTATGAGGACGGAATAAGTCCAGGAGGAAACATGTTTAAAACGCTTACCGCTATTATCACCTTAGCCGCCTCCGCCAGCGTCATGGCGCAAGGCGACGTCACGCTGAACAGTCTGGCCCACGATACCGCCACCCGGGCGTCGTTTAACCAGATGGTCAAAGGCCATCAGCTGCCCGCCTGGGTGACCACCGGCGGCACCGGGTCGCCGGCGCAGACGGTGAAGCTGGGTAGCGAATCCTGGCAGGTGTTAAGCGCCTGCAAACCCCACGACTGCGGCCATGAGCGTATCGCGGTGATCTGGTCGGAAAAAACCAAACAGATGTCAGGCGTATACTCGGTGGTCGATGAAAAAACCGACCAGGAGAAGCTGACCTGGCTTAACGTCAGCGACGCCCTGTCCATTGATGGCAAAACCGTGCTGTTTGCCGCCCTCAGCGGCAGCCTCGACAACCACCCGGACGCTTTTAACTACCAGTAACGGCCCGTCGCCCCCGTCAGTCTTTCCCCGACGGGGGCTCCCCTGACTAGCCATCCGGGAACATCACGCTGTTCCCCGGCGCTTCCCTGTGCAGATGGATAAAGTTCAGGTGCCGCTCGTACTGGTCGAGAATATCGGTGATCACCTGCTCTTTGCTGTAGTCCATCAGGTCGTTACCCTGGCTGCCCTCCAGCAGGAAGGTCTCCAGCCGGTAATAGGTGGATTTCCCGCTGCGCGCCCGATAGGTAAAGCCCGGCACCGAGTACTGCTGCGGCCAGATCTTGTAGATAAAGTTCTGCTCGTCGCCCATGTGCACCAGCAGATCGAGGTGACCAAGGTTCTCGCCCTCTTCCGGCGGCAGGCTCTTCAGTTCCACCGCGGCGCCGCGCAGCCGCAGCTCCTGGGCAACCTCCTCCATCGCCGGGAAGCACACCGTCTCCATCATCTGTTTGGTATAGCGCGTGCCCGGGTAATTCATCAGCCGCGACAGGCGCTTCTTCCAGCTCAGCCGATCCTGCAGGCCGAGCGGGCGCGGGGCAGTGTCGCGGCTGGCGCTGACCCGGCGGTAATCTTCCACCTTCAGGGACTTATACAGTCCGGCCATCACGAAGAAAATCACAAAGCTGAACGGCAGCCCCATGATCACCGTGGTGTTCTGCAGCGCCGAGATGCCGTTGGTCATCAGCATCCCGAGGGTCAACAGACCGATAGCCACCGACCAGAAGATGCGCAGCCAGTTCGGGGAGTCGCTGTTGATGTCCTTCAGCTTCGAGGTAAAGTTTCCCAGCACCAGCGCGCCGGAGTCGGCAGAGGTGACGTAGAACAGCAGACCGGTAATGGTCGCCACCGACGCGCTAAAGGTAAACGCCGGATACTGCGCCAGCAGGCTGTAGAAGCCGCGCTCCGGGTGGAGCATCGCCTCCCCGGCAAAGGCCGCGTCGCCGTGGATGATCTCATACAGCGCGCTGTTGCCGAACACCGACAGCCACAGCAGGGTAAAGGTGAACGGAATAATCAGGGTGCCCATCACAAACTGGCGGATGGTGCGCCCGCGCGAAATGCGCGCCAGGAACAGGCCAACGAACGGCGACCAGGCCACCCACCACGCCCAGAAAAAGAGCGTCCAGTTGTTCATCCACTCCACCGGGCGGTCGAAGGCGAAGCTGTTCAGCGTCATGCCCATAAAGCGGTTGACGTAGTCGCCGACGTTCAGCACTAACGCATTGAGCAGGAAGGAGGTATCGCCCATGAACAGCACGAACAGGATCAGCCCCAGCGCGAGGGCGACGTTCAGCTCGGAGAGCACGCGGATGCCCTTGTCCACCCCGGAGGTGACCGAGATGGTGGCGATGATCACCGACAGCGCTATCAGGGCCGCCTTCGCCGCCAGCGAGTCAGGAATATCGAACAGCACGCTCAGACCGTAGTTGAGCTGCACCACGCCAATGCCGAGGGTGGTGGCGATGCCGAAGATGGTGCCGATCACCGCCGCGATATCGACGCTGTGGCCGATGGGGCCATTAATCTTTTTCCCGAAGATAGGATAGAGCGCCGAGCGGATGGTGAGCGGCAAATTATAACGATAGCTAAAGTATCCTAGCGCCATGCCCATCAGGGCATACATCGACCAGCCGGTGAGTCCGTAGTGGAATAGCGTCCACACCATCGCCTGGCGCGCCGCCTCGATGGTCTGCCCCGCCCCTTCCGGCGGCTGCATATATTGCGTCACCGGTTCGGCGACCGAGAAGAACATCAGGTCGATGCCGATCCCGGCGGCGAACAGCATCGCCGCCCAGCTCAGCAGGCTGAACTCGGGCTTAGACTGCTCCGGCCCGAGCTTCACCGAGCCGAAGCGCGAACAGGCAATGCAGACGACGAAGACGATATACAGCGTCGCCGCCAGCAGATAGTACCAGCCGAAGGTTTTCGACACCCAGTCCAGGGTGCGCCCAATCCACTCGGCAGAAAAATCGCGAAAAAAGATCGTCATCAGGGAAAACAACAAAATCAGTCCGGCCGAGGTATAAAAAACCACCGGATTGATTTTGTCCTTTTCTCTGTTTTGCGAAAGATCTGTCATCCAGTATCCCCACTGTTTTTGTAACTATTAAAATTCAATAACGTAACAATTAAGACACATTTTATATTGAACGTCCAATCAAAAACCGCTTTAATAGTTAACCAACGCTGATGAATGGAGTGGCAAAAATGCCCAAACTGGGGATGCAGCCAATCCGGCGCAGGCAACTGATCGACGCCACGCTGGACGCAATAAATGAAGTCGGAATGCACGACGCGACCATCGCGCAGATCGCCCGGCGGGCGGGCGTATCGACGGGGATCATCAGTCACTATTTCAAAGACAAAAATGGTCTGCTGGAAGCGACCATGCGCGACATCACCAGCCAGCTGCGCGACGCGGTGCTTAACCGTCTGCACGCCCTGCCGGACGGCAGCGCCGGAGAGCGTCTGCAGGCGATAGTCGGCGGCAACTTTGATGAGACGCAGATCAGCAGCGCGGCGATGAAGGCCTGGCTGGCCTTCTGGGCCAGCAGCATGCACCAGCCGATGCTCTACCGCCTGCAGCAGGTGAGCAGCCGCCGCCTGCTGTCAAACCTGGTGTACGAGTTCCGCCGCGAGCTGCCGCGCGAGCAGGCCCAGGAGGCCGGCTACGGGCTGGCGGCGCTGATAGACGGCCTGTGGCTGCGGGCGGCGCTCAGCGGCAAACCGCTGGATAAGACGCTGGCGCAGTCGCTGACCAGCCACTTTATTCGTCAGCATTTACCGAACCCATAACCGAGGAGGCGTTATGTCCCGAATGGCAGAACAGCAGCTTTATATTAATGGTGGTTATACATCGGCCACCAGCGGTCGCACCTTCGAGACCATCAACCCTGCCACTGGCGAGGTGCTGGCGACCGTTCAGGCTGCCGGACGCGAGGATGTCGACCGCGCCGTTGAGAGCGCGCGGCGCGGGCAAAAAATCTGGGCGGCGATGACCGCCATGGAACGCTCGCGCATCCTGCGTCGCGCCGTCGATATCCTGCGCGAGCGGAACGACGAGCTGGCAAAGCTGGAAACCCTCGACACCGGTAAAGCGTATTCCGAAACCTCAACCGTGGACATCGTCACCGGCGCCGACGTGCTGGAGTATTACGCGGGGCTGATCCCGGCGCTGGAAGGCAGTCAGATCCCCCTGCGCGAGACGTCGTTCGTCTACACCCGCCGCGAACCGCTGGGTGTGGTGGCCGGGATCGGCGCGTGGAACTATCCGATCCAGATCGCCCTGTGGAAATCGGCGCCAGCGCTGGCCGCCGGCAATGCAATGATTTTCAAACCGAGCGAAGTCACCCCGCTCACCGCCCTCAGGCTGGCGGAAATTTACAGCGAAGCGGGCCTGCCGGACGGGGTGTTTAACGTCCTGCCGGGCGTGGGTGCGGAGACCGGCCAGTACCTGACTGAACATCCGGGCATCGCTAAAGTCTCCTTTACCGGCGGCGTCGCCAGCGGCAAAAAGGTGATGGCCAACTCCGCAGCCTCATCGCTGAAAGAGGTCACCATGGAGCTGGGCGGTAAATCGCCGCTGATTATTTTCGACGATGCGGATCTCGATCTCGCGGCCGACATCGCCATGATGGCCAACTTCTTCAGCTCCGGCCAGGTGTGCACCAACGGCACCCGCGTGTTCGTCCCCGCGAAGGTTAAGGCGGCGTTTGAGCAGAAAATCGTTGAGCGCGTGGGCCGCATCCGCGCGGGCGATCTGTTCGATGAAACCACCAACTTTGGCCCGCTGGTCAGCTTCCCGCACCGTGACAATGTGCTGCGCTACATCGCCAAAGGCAAAGCAGAAGGCGCGCGCCTGCTGTGCGGCGGCGACGTGCTGAAGGGCGAAGGCTTTGACAACGGCGCATGGGTGGCCCCGACGGTGTTTACCGACTGCACCGATGAGATGACCATCGTGCGCGAGGAGATCTTCGGCCCGGTGATGTCCATCCTCACCTACGCGTCCGAAGAAGAAGCGATCCGCCGCGCCAACGATACCGACTACGGTCTGGCGGCGGGTATCGTCACTGCCGACCTGAACCGCGCCCACGGCGCCATTCATCAGCTGGAAGCCGGCATCTGCTGGATCAACAGCTGGGGGGAATCCCCGGCGGAGATGCCGGTCGGCGGTTATAAGCACTCCGGTATTGGCCGCGAGAACGGCGTGATGACCCTGCAGAGTTACACCCAGGTGAAGTCCATCCAGGTTGAGATGGGTAAATTCCAGTCCATATTTTAACCGGGAGGTTTTTTTGCAATTTGACTACATCATTATTGGCGCCGGCTCCGCCGGCAACGTTCTGGCGACACGACTGACTGAAGATCCAAACACCACCGTCCTGCTGCTGGAGGCCGGCGGCCCGGACTACCGGTTCGATTTCCGCACCCAGATGCCCGCCGCGCTGGCTTACCCGCTGCAGGGCAAACGCTACAACTGGGCCTACGAGACCGAACCGGAGCCCTATATGAACCACCGCCGCATGGAGTGCGGGCGCGGCAAAGGGCTCGGCGGCTCCTCGCTGATTAACGGCATGTGCTACATTCGCGGCAACGCTCTGGACCTCGATAACTGGGCCGCCGCCCCTGGACTGGAACACTGGAGCTATCTCGACTGCCTGCCCTACTACCGGAAAGCGGAAACCCGCGATATCGGGCCCAACGACTATCACGGCGGCGATGGCCCGGTGAGCGTCACCACGCCGAAGCCGGGCAATAATCCGCTCTTCGAGGCGATGGTTGAAGCCGGGGTGCAGGCGGGGTATCCGCGCACCAACGATCTCAACGGCTACCAACAGGAAGGTTTTGGTCCGATGGACCGCACCGTGACGCCGCAGGGCCGTCGCGCCAGCACCGCCCGCGGCTATCTCGACCAGGCGCGCGGTCGCCCCAACCTGACCATCCGCACCCATGCGCTGACCGATCACATTATTTTTTCCGGCAAGCGCGCGGTGGGCGTCGAGTGGCTGGAGGGGGAAAGCACTATCCCGTCAAAAGCGACGGCCAACAAAGAGGTGCTGCTGTGCGCCGGGGCGATTGCCTCGCCGCAGATCCTGCAGCGCTCCGGCGTCGGCAACCCCGAGCTGCTCAGGCAGTTCGATATCCCGGTGGTGCACGATCTCCCCGGCGTGGGTGAGAATCTGCAGGACCATCTGGAGATGTACCTGCAGTACGAGTGCAAAGAGCCGGTGTCGCTCTACCCGGCGCTGCAGTGGTGGAACCAGCCGAAGATCGGCGCCGAATGGCTGTTCGGCGGCACCGGGATCGGCGCCAGCAACCAGTTTGAAGCGGGCGGTTTTATCCGCAGCCGCGCAGAGTTCGCCTGGCCGAACATTCAGTACCATTTCCTGCCGGTGGCGATTAACTACAATGGCTCCAACGCGGTGAAAGAGCACGGCTTCCAGTGCCACGTCGGCTCGATGCGTTCCCCCAGCCGCGGCCACGTGCGTCTGAAGTCGCGCGACCCGCACGCCCATCCGGCGATCCTGTTTAACTATATGTCCCATGAGCAGGACTGGCAGGAGTTCCGCGACGCCATTCGCATCACCCGGGAGATCATGAACCAGCCGGCGCTGGATAAGTATCGCGGCCGCGAAATCAGCCCGGGTATTGACTGCCAGAGCGATGCCGAGCTGGATGAGTTTGTGCGCAACCACGCCGAGACCGCGTTCCACCCGTGCGGGACCTGTAAGATGGGTTACGACGAGATGGCGGTGGTCGACGGCGAAGGCCGGGTCCACGGTCTGGAAGGAGTGCGGGTGGTCGATGCGTCAATTATGCCGCAGATCATCACCGGCAACCTGAACGCCACCACCATTATGATCGGCGAGAAGATGGCTGACGCCATTCGCGGCCGCCAGCCGCTGCCGCGCAGCACGGCGGCGTATTATGTCGCTGGTGACGCGCCGGTTCGCCGCTAATCGTTTAGGCCGGACGGCGGCTATGCCTTGCCCGGCCTACGGTCCGGGCGGCCAGCGGTTAATGTAGCCACTTACGCCACCGGTATCGGCGGCGTCAAAATCGCAGAGGCGTTCCCGGAAGGTCGGGACAGCCTCTGATGTTAGCGAAACGCCTCCAGGCGTTTGATCTGCTGCCCGTCGGCAGTAAAGTTCTCCACCGCCAGCCACGCCCGCAGCGCCGCATCGCGCGCAGGCCACTCGCCATCGATGATGGACAGCATATCGCTGTCGCGCGTCCGCCCTTTGCGCACCAGCCTCTGCCGCAGGCGCCCTTCCCAGCTAAAGCCCAGCCGCTCGGCGGCCCGGCGCGAGGCGACATTCATCGAATCGCATTTCCACTCCAGCCTACGGTAGCCATGATCAAAGCCGTTCTTCAGCAACAGCCAGACCGCTTCCGTTCCGAGCGGGGTGTTTTTCATCCGTCGCGACCAGGTGACATGGCCGATCTCAACCGTGCCCATTTCCCGTTCGATCGCCATATAGCTGACGATACCCACCGCCTGCTCGCTACGCAGGTCAATCACCGCGTACGGCACCAGGGCATCATCATTCACCTTGCCCGCGATCCAGTGGGCGGTCGCCGCCACGCTCTCCGGCCGCGTAGACGCCAGCCACGTCCAGTCGCTGTTGTCGCCTAGCGCATAGGCGGCAAACAGATCCGCCGCATGACGGTCAACGTCCAGCGGCTCCAGTCGACAAAAACGGCCATTTAACGCCATTCGCCGCAGGACTCGCGCCCCCTGCCAGCCAGGGACAAGATCGTTCACCTGCTGGCCAAACTCATTGATTTCCGGCACACCCACCTCCTCGCAATAGACAATGCGTTATAGCAAGAAGCCAGCAGCGGAGAAAGGCGCTTCTGCACGCCTGGCAATAACCTGTCGTTCTTGATTATGCGTTTTTAGCATAAGGATATCCTTATTTTGACTTTACGCCTTTTGGCAAGCGGCCTAACGTAGCGAAGCATAAAAAATTAAAATAACCATTTTTCAGGGATTGCATATGACCAAGAAACTGTTGCCTTTACTGGTACTGACGGCGCTCTCCGCCGCCGCGCATGCCGCCACGCCTCCCAACACGCTGGTGGTCGCCCAGGGTCTCGACGATATCGTCAGCCTCGACCCGGCGGAAGCGAACGAACTCTCCAGCATTCAGACGGTGCCCAGCCTCTACCAGCGCCTGGTACAGCCGGACCGCAACAACCCTGAAAAAATCGTGCCGATCCTCGCCGAAAGCTGGCAGGCCGACCCGGCGACGAAAACCCTGACCATCAAACTGAAGCCGGATGCCAAATTCGCCTCCGGTAATCCGCTGCGCCCGGAAGATGTTATTTTCTCTTACACCCGCGCGGTGACGCTGAATAAATCGCCGGCGTTTATTCTCAACGTGCTCGGCTGGCAGCCGGACAACATCGCCAGCCAGCTGAAAAAGGTTGACGACCATACCCTGACGCTGCACTGGACTGCCGACGTCAGCCCGGCGGTGGCGCTGAATATACTCTCCACCCCCATCGCCTCCATCGTTGATGAAAAACAGGTGGCGCCGAACGCGAAAAATAACGACTTCGGCAACGACTGGCTGAAGATGCACTCGGCGGGCAGCGGCGCCTATAAAATGCGCGTCTACCAGCCGCATCAGGCCATCGTGCTGGAAGCCAACGCCAGCTCCCCCACCGGCGCGCCGAAGATCAAGAGCATCATTATTAAAAACGTCCCCGACCCGGCTTCCCGCCGCCTGCTGATCCAGCAGGGGGATGCCGACGTAGCGCGCGATCTCGGCGCTGACCAGATTGCCGCCCTGCAGGATAAACCCGGCGTGAAGGTGCTGAGCATCCCGTCCGCCGAGCAGAACTATCTGGTGTTTAATACCGCCAACAGCGCCAACCCGCTGCTCAATAATCCGGCCTTCTGGGAGGCGGCGCGCTGGCTGGTCGATTATGAGGGCATCACCAAAAATCTGCTGAAAGGCCAGTACTTTATTCACCAAAGCTTCCTGCCGGCCGGCCTGCCGGGGGCACTGGAGACCAATCCATTCGCCTTCGACCCGCAAAAAGCTAAGGCTATCCTTGATAAAGCGGGCATTAAGGATGCCCACTTCACCCTCGACGTGGAGAACAAACCGCCGTTTATCACCATCGCCCAGTCGCTGCAGGCCAGCTTTGCCCAGGGTGGGGTGAAGGTGGATCTGCTACCCGCCGCCGGCAGCCAGGTCTATGCCCGGGTGCGCGCGAAGCAGCATCAGGCGGCGATCCGCCTGTGGATCCCGGACTACTTTGATGCCCATTCCAACGCCAGCGCCTTTGCATGGAACGATGGTAAATCCAGCACCGTGGCCGGGCTCAACGGCTGGCAGATCCCTGAGCTGAATAAAGCCACCCTCGCCGCGGTGGCGGAGCCGGACCCGGCAAAACGCCTCGACCTGTACAAAACGATGCAGGAAACCCTGCTGCAGCATTCGCCATACGTCTTTATTGACCAGGGGAAAACCCAGATCGTGGTGCGCGATAACGTGAAGGGCTATCAGCAGGGGCTGAACGCCGACATGGTCTGGTACGATAACGTGACCAAGTAAGCGGGTTATGTTACCGGGCATGGCGGTCTCGCCCTGCCCGGATGACCGTTTCTCCACCCGGACCCGGTGGACGTCGCGCCGCCGGGAACCATGTTGATATACCAGGAATTTCCATTTTCCATGCCATCGTTTTCCACTCATCTTACCCGCCTGCTGCAGGGGCTGTTGACCCTGCTGCTGACGCTGTTCGGGCTGCTGCTGGTCACCTTCTCGCTCTCCGCGCTGTCGCCGGTCGACCGCGTACTGCAGATCGTCGGCGACCATGCCAGCCAGTCGACCTATGATCAGGTTCGCCATCAGCTGGGTCTCGACCAGCCGCTGCCGGTGCAGTTCTGGCACTACCTGGTCAACCTGGCCCATGGCGATCTCGGTATCGCCAGCGCCACCGGCCAGCCGGTGCTCCACGATCTGCTGGCGGTCTTCCCGGCGACCCTTGAGCTGGCAACCCTGGCGCTGATCGTCGGCGCGGTACTGGGCATCGTCGCCGGGGTGCTGTGCGCCCGTTACGCCGGTTCGCCGTGGGATCTGGCGGTGCGCACCTTTACCCTGTTGGGCAACTCGGTGCCGATATTCTGGCTCGGCCTGCTGATGCTGGCCCTGTTCTACGCCCGGCTGCAGTGGGCGCCGGGCCCGGGTCGTCTCGACGATATTTATCAGTACACCGTCGAGCCGCGCAGCGGTTTTGCGCTGATCGACACCTGGCTCTCCGGCGATACAGCGGCTTTCAAAAATGCTATCGGCCATCTGCTGCTGCCGGGGCTGGTGCTGGCCTATTACTCGCTGGCGAGCATCACCCGTCTGACCCGCTCCGCCTGTCTCAGTGAAATGAACAAAGAGTACATTCTGCTGGCGCGGGCCAAAGGGGCCGGTGAGATGACGATTCTGCTGCGTCACGTTCTGCCCAATATCCGCGGCACCCTGCTGACGGTGACCGCCCTCGCCTGGACCTCAATGCTCGAAGGGGCGGTGCTCACCGAAACCGTCTTCTCATGGCCGGGGATCGGCCGCTACCTCACCACCGCGCTGTTCGCCGGAGATACCACGGCGATCATGGGCGGCACGCTGCTGATCGGCGTGAGTTTTGTGCTGATCAATAACCTGACCGACCTGCTGGTGCGGTTAACCGACCCGAGGGTGCGCTGATGCCGACTTATCTGTTTTTACGCCGTCTGCGCCGCTCACCCGCCGCCTTCTGCGGTCTGACCCTGGTGATCCTGTTGGTGCTGACCGCGCTGTTCGCCCCGTGGCTGGCGCCGCACGATCCCAACTGGCAGGATGCCGCCGCCCGTCTGCAGGGGCCGGGCGCGGGGCACTGGCTCGGCACCGACAGCTACGGCCGCGATCTGCTGTCGCGCCTGCTCTACGGCGCCCGTCCAGCGCTGGGTCTGGTCGCGCTGGTGACCGCCATTACCCTGCCCGTCGGTCTGCTGGTGGGTATTCTCTCCGGCTACTATGGCGGGTGGCTGGAGCGGATACTGATGCGCTTTACCGACGTGGTGATGTCGATGCCGCGGCTGATCCTCGCCTTCGCGTTCGTGGCGATGCTCGGCCCGGGGCTGGTCAACGGCGCGCTGGCGTTAGCCCTGACTACCTGGCCGGCCTACGCCCGGCAGGCGCGCAGCGAAATTCAGCGCCTGCGCCATAGCGATTACCTCGCCGCGGCGGAGATGCTGGGCATCCGCGGCTGGCGGCTGCTGGTCGGCCATATTCTGCCGCTGTGTCTGCCGTCGGCCATTGTCCGGCTGGCGCTCGATCTGGCGGGCATTATCCTCGCCGCCGCCGGGCTCGGCTTTCTCGGCCTTGGCGCCCGCCCGCCGATGGCGGAGTGGGGAGCGATGATTGCCGACGGGATGCAGGTGATTTTCGATCAGTGGTGGATCGCCGCCATCCCCGGCGCGGCGATCCTGCTCGCCAGCCTGGCGTTTAACCTGCTGGGCGATGGCCTGCGCGATATTCTGGAGCCGCAACATGACTGACATCCGACTGACCGTCCAGGGACTCGCCGTCGACTACCCCACCGCCCGGGTGGTAGACAACGTCAGCTTCACCCTCGGCAACGAGCGACTGGCGCTGGTGGGCGAATCCGGCTCCGGCAAATCGATGACCGCCCGGGCGCTGATGGGCCTGGTGCGCAAGCCCGGGGTGGTGAGCGCCGAACGGCTGGAGGTGCTGGGGCGCGAAGTGCTGACCCTCAGCGCCCGCGGCTGGCGCGAACTGCGCGGCAACGATATCGCCATGGTGCTGCAGGATCCGCGCTATGCGCTGAATCCGGTGCAGTCCATTCAGACGCAGCTGGAGGAGGCGTTAACCCTGCATCAGCGTCTCCGCCGCCGCGCTCGCGCCGAGGCGGTCAAAGACGCCATCGCCGCCGTCGGTCTGGATCTCCCGGTCCTCAGCCGCTATCCCGGCGAGCTCTCCGGCGGGATGGGGCAGCGGGTGATGATCGCCCTCGCGCTGCTCAATAACCCGAGGGTGCTGATAGCCGACGAGCCGACCTCGGCCCTTGACGCCCGCCTGCGCAACCAGATCCTCGAGCTGCTGGTGGAGCAGTGCGCGCAGCGGCAGATGGCCATGTTACTGATCAGCCACGATCTACCGCTGGTGGCCGCGCATTGCGATCGCGTGCTGGTGATGTACCAGGGGAGACAGGTCGATGAGATGCCGGCGCGGGCGCTGCCGACCGCGACGCACCCTTATACCCGCACCCTGTGGACCTGCCGGCCAAATGCGCAAACCTACGGTCAGATGCTGCCGACCCTCGACAGAACCCAGGACTTTACGGAGACGACCCATGGCGATCGTTAATCTTAAGGATCTACAGGTAACATTCGGCGCGAAGACGGCGGTTTCCGCCGCCAGTTTCCGTGTCGACGCCGGGGAAACCTTCAGCCTGATCGGCGCCTCGGGCTGCGGCAAATCGACGATTTTGCGCGTGCTCGCCGGATTACAGCGCGAATGGCGCGGCAGCGTGGCGCTGCTGGGCCAGGCCATCGCGCCGGGCGCCCGCTTTCAGGGCGAGCTGCGACGCAATGTGCAGATGGTGTTTCAGGATCCGTATGCTTCGCTGCATCCCAACCATACCCTGTGGCGCACCCTGGCGGAGCCGCTGCAGATCCACGGCATCCGCGACGTTGCCCCGCGGGTGACCACCGCCCTTGAGCAGGTGGGTCTGGCCGCCGACGCCGCACGCCGCTATCCGCACCAGCTCTCCGGCGGTCAACGGCAGCGCGTGGCCATTGCCCGTGCCCTGCTGCTGCGTCCGCAGATCCTGCTGCTGGATGAGCCGACCTCGGCGCTGGACATGTCGGTGCAGGCGGAAATCCTCAATCTGCTTAATCGCCTGAAACAGGAGCACGGCATGACCTATCTGCTGGTCAGCCACGATGCCGACGTCATCGCCCATATGTCCGATCGGGCGGCGTTTATGGCGGAGGGTGTGATCCAGCGCTTTTTCGATCGCGAAGCGCTGCTCAACGGGGAACACCGGATGAAGTGAGGTCAGCGGAGGAGCCATCGTTTTGTCGGTGGCGCTTCGCTTACCCGACCTGGGGTCCGTGCGGCCTGTCGTTCATTTATTCACCAGCCTTGCTGAAACTGCCGGTGCTGGCGGCCTCAACATCGCTGAGACGTTCCCGGCAGGCCGGGGGTACAGGGGGCGGCGACTGGCCGCCCCCTGTGCGCTCCCTGCGCCATGATTGACATAACGCAGAAGACTAACCGGGAGCGCAATATGCCCGGAATTAACATAGAAGTTGTAGCCCTGCCAGGCGCACTGCGAACAAGGACATTTCCGGTTGTGCCGTTATTTTGCCGGGTGGCGGCTGCGCCTTACCCGGCCTACGGGGTCCTCTCACAGGCTCATACCTCGTAGGCCCGTGCAAGCGCAGCGCCGCCGGGCAAGATATCAGGCACGGTATCCGTGGTGTTGCCGGGTGGCGGCTGCGCCTTACCCGGCCTGGAGGGTTCGTGCGACCTGTCGTTAATATATTCACCATGGTTGCT
>NZ_JAIJYL010000110.1:0-936 GCF_019753495.1 Klebsiella sp. TF21-TM
TTCTACGGCACGTTTGAAGGCGCGCTGAAAGGTCTGGTCATACATGTGATGGCGACGCACGACACCGCTCCGTGGATCGGTCGAATGCGTGTGCTGCGCAAAAACCCAGAACCACGGCCAGGAATGCCCGGCGCGCGGATACTTCCGCTCAAGGGCGTCGGGAAGCGCAACGCCGCTGCGGCCCTCGGCCTGGTCCTTCAGCCACCATGCCCGTGCACGCGACAGCTGCTCGCGCAGGCTGGGTGCCAAGCTCTCGGGTAACATCAAGGCCCGATCCTTGGAGCCCTTGCCCTCCCGCACGATGATCGTGCCGTGATCGAAATCCAGATCCTTGACCCGCAGTTGCAAACCCTCACTGATCCGCATGCCCGTTCCATACAGAAGCTGGGCGAACAAACGATGCTCGCCTTCCAGAAAACCGAGGATGCGAACCACTTCATCCGGGGTCAGCACCACCGGCAAGCGCCGCGACGGCCGAGGTCTTCCGATCTCCTGAAGCCAGGGCAGATCCGTGCACAGCACCTTGCCGTAGAAGAACAGCAAGGCCGCCAATGCCTGACGATGCGTGGAGACCGAAACCTTGCGCTCGTTCGCCAGCCAGGACAGAAATGCCTCGACTTCGCTGCTGCCCAAGGTTGCCGGGTGACGCACACCGTGGAAACGGATGAAGGCACGAACCCAGTGGACATAAGCCTGTTCGGTTCGTAAACTGTAATGCAAGTAGCGTATGCGCTCACGCAACTGGTCCAGAACCTTGACCGAACGCAGCGGTGGTAACGGCGCAGTGGCGGTTTTCATGGCTTGTTATGACTGTTTTTTTGTACAGTCTATGCCTCGGGCATCCAAGCAGCAAGCGCGTTACGCCGTGGGTCGATGTTTGATGTTATGGAGCAGCAACGATGTTACGCAGCAGGGCAGTCGCCCTAA
Organism: Klebsiella sp. TF21-TM; assembly: GCF_019753495.1. Taxonomy (NCBI): domain Bacteria; kingdom Pseudomonadati; phylum Pseudomonadota; class Gammaproteobacteria; order Enterobacterales; family Enterobacteriaceae; genus Klebsiella; species Klebsiella sp. TF21-TM. The sequence goes on from NZ_JAIJYL010000110.1 coordinate 928, forward strand.
AACAAAGTT
>NZ_JAIJYL010000111.1:0-828 GCF_019753495.1 Klebsiella sp. TF21-TM
TACGCCGTGGGTCGATGTTTGATGTTATGGAGCAGCAACGATGTTACGCAGCAGGGCAGTCGCCCTAAAACAAAGTTAACCCAGGATGAGAACCTTGAAAGTATCATTGATGGCTGCGAAAGCGAAAAACGGCGTGATTGGTTGCGGTCCAGACATACCCTGGTCCGCGAAAGGGGAGCAGCTACTTTTTAAAGCATTGACCTACAATCAGTGGCTTCTGGTGGGTCGCAAGACGTTTGAATCTATGGGCGCACTCCCCAATAGGAAATACGCGGTCGTTACCCGCTCAGGTTGGACATCAAATGATGACAATGTAGTTGTATTTCAGTCAATCGAAGAGGCCATGGACAGGCTAGCTGAATTCACCGGTCACGTTATAGTGTCTGGTGGCGGAGAAATTTACCGAGAAACATTACCCATGGCCTCTACGCTCCACTTATCGACGATCGACATCGAGCCAGAGGGGGATGTTTTCTTCCCGAGTATTCCAAATACCTTCGAAGTTGTTTTTGAGCAACACTTTACTTCAAACATTAACTATTGCTATCAAATTTGGAAAAAGGGTTAACAAAGCTATGCAATCGACGGCAAAAAGCTTCGTTCGCTTCGCGCACTACGCCTTTTCCGCGATTGATAGCGACGTTATGTGAATATTGAAATGAGCATTCCAAAGAAAGGAAGTAGAAAAATTATCGTGGGCGAAAATGAGTTTTTGTGGCTCATTAGGTCAAAACTCACATATTCGCAGGACGGCACTGTTGCAAATAGTCGGTGGTGATAAACTTATCATCCCCTTTTGCTGATGGAGCTGCACATGAACCCATTCAA
>NZ_JAIJYL010000112.1:0-820 GCF_019753495.1 Klebsiella sp. TF21-TM
GGCACTGTTGCAAAGTTAGCGATGAGGCAGCCTTTTGTCTTATTCAAAGGCCTTACATTTCAAAAACTCTGCTTACCAGGCGCATTTCGCCCAGGGGATCACCATAATAAAATGCTGAGGCCTGGCCTTTGCGTAGTGCACGCATCACCTCAATACCTTTGATGGTGGCGTAAGCCGTCTTCATGGATTTAAATCCCAGCGTGGCGCCGATTATCCGTTTCAGTTTGCCATGATCGCATTCAATCACGTTGTTCCGGTACTTAATCTGTCGGTGTTCAACGTCAGACGGGCACCGGCCTTCGCGTTTGAGCAGAGCAAGCGCGCGACCATAGGCGGGCGCTTTATCCGTGTTGATGAATCGCGGGATCTGCCACTTCTTCACGTTGTTGAGGATTTTACCCAGAAACCGGTATGCAGCTTTGCTGTTACGACGGGAGGAGAGATAAAAATCGACAGTGCGGCCCCGGCTGTCGACGGCCCGGTACAGATACGCCCAGCGGCCATTGACCTTCACGTAGGTTTCATCCATGTGCCACGGGCAAAGATCGGAAGGGTTACGCCAGTACCAGCGCAGCCGTTTTTCCATTTCAGGCGCATAACGCTGAACCCAGCGGTAAATCGTGGAGTGATCGACATTCACTCCGCGTTCAGCCAGCATCTCCTGCAGCTCACGGTAACTGATGCCGTATTTGCAGTACCAGCGTACGGCCCACAGAATGATGTCACGCTGAAAATGCCGGCCTTTGAATGGGTTCATGTGCAGCTCCATCAGCAAAAGGGGATGATAAGTTTATCACCACCGACTATTTGCAACAGTGCC
>NZ_JAIJYL010000113.1:0-765 GCF_019753495.1 Klebsiella sp. TF21-TM
GTAAGCAGAGTTTTTGAAATGTAAGGCCTTTGAATAAGACAAAAGGCTGCCTCATCGCTAACTTTGCAACAGTGCCACAATGTGCGTAATGACCCCCCTGACCTCCAACCCGTCCTCATCGTCATCAGGTATAGCCCTGAAGTTATCCAGCTTATCGAGTTCCTGGAGACACCGCTTGGGGTGTAGTCGCAATCGCATGATCCTGAATTCTTGTTCCAGGACACAGAGCACCAAAGACCCGTCAACGGGCGTGCCCCCAAAATCTACTATGAGCAGCGCACCAGGCTTTATCCCTTCCCGGAAAGAGTAGGTATCACTTCGAAAAAAGAATACTCCCGGCGCTCCTGTATTACAGTGCTGATCGAGTGACAGCCTGTTTTCCTGGTAGTCGGTTGCTGGCGATGGAAAACCCATTTTTAACGGCCTCCGTTGGGGTTAAAAAGCATGAATGTCCGGTTCTCTCCTTCCTGAGTGGAAATGTCTTTAAAAACGGTCACGTAGGTTTCAATCCACTGATTTGCTTGGCGACAACTCCAGTGAAAATTAATCAGCGCAAGCTGGCTGACAAAGGCTTCTGTCGTAACTGTCTGACGACCGTTCGGCTCACGCTTAATGCTCGCACGCCAGGCTGAGTCAATTTCATAGTGTCTAGGCATGAAAAACCTCCGATCAATATAGCTGTATGCATATGGGTCTTCCCTTGTTGTGGTGGCTGAAGGCATGATAATGGTGTATTTAATCGCCAGAGGTCACCGCCATGGACGA
>NZ_JAIJYL010000114.1:0-755 GCF_019753495.1 Klebsiella sp. TF21-TM
GGGGTGAAGTCGTAACAAGGTAACCGTAGGGGAACCTGCGGTTGGATCACCTCCTTACCTTAAAGAACCTGCCTTTGTAGTGCTCACACAGATTGTCTGATGAAATAGAGCAGTAAATAATCTCTGCAGGCTTGTAGCTCAGGTGGTTAGAGCGCACCCCTGATAAGGGTGAGGTCGGTGGTTCAAGTCCACTCAGGCCTACCAAATTTTCCCTGAATACTGCGTTGTGGCAAAGCTCGCATACTTCAGTATGCTTCGCTTCACCACGCCTTGTCTCAGGAAAAATTACCGGTACAGAGATAACACCGATGGGGCTATAGCTCAGCTGGGAGAGCGCCTGCTTTGCACGCAGGAGGTCTGCGGTTCGATCCCGCATAGCTCCACCATCTTTACTGCGAACACAAGAAAACTTCAGAGTGAACCTGAAAAGGTGCACTGCGAAGTTTTGCTCTTTAAAAATCTGGATCAAGCTGAAAATTGAAACGACACACTGTTTAAGTGTGTTCGAGTCTCTCAAATTTTCGCAATCAGAAGATGGCACTGTAAAAGGTGACGTGAGCAAAGTGAAGCCAAGGCGTACCGCACGCAGCGAGCGGAGTGGACTTAATGTCCATGAGCATCGCGAGTACGGAACAACGCAGGATTCACGATGCGCAACGAACCGGACAGAACAAGACATCTTCGGGTTGTGAGGTTAAGCGACTAAGCGTACACGGTGGATGCCCTGGCAGTCAGAGGCGATGAAGGACGTGCTA
>NZ_JAIJYL010000115.1:0-674 GCF_019753495.1 Klebsiella sp. TF21-TM
GCTCCATATTCCGTTGAAGAATTAGCAGATGATGTGGTTCGCGTCATTGATGGTTATGGTCTGGAAGCTGCTCATTTAGTCGGCATGTCTTTGGGGGGATTTCTTTCCCAGCTTGTAGCTCTCAAGTATCCGAAACGTGTGAAGAGCTTGACGCTGATTGCTTCAGAACGGCTTGCAGATGCAGATCCTGATATGCCCGCTTTTGATCCTGCCATCATTGAGTATCACCAACGGGCGGAATCGCTGGATTGGTCTGATAGAGATGCTGTCGTCGCGTATCAGGTCGGAGCGTGGCGAATCATCTCAGGTACTGCGCATGCTTTTGACGCTGAGAAGATACAAAATATCGCTGAGTTAGATTTTGATCGCACTCCGAATATCCTGACAACATTCAACCACACTACTTCAGGTGGTGGCGAGAGATCGCTCGAGAGATGGCTCGGGAGATTAAATGAGATAGCTGTACCAACTTTGATCATTCACGGCACGGAGGATCCTGTACTTCCTTATGTGCATGGGTTGGCACTGAAAGATGCGATTCGTGGTTCAAAAATGCTGACACTCGAAGGCACGGGACATGAGTTGCATCATGAAGACTGGCCGAGGATTATCCAGGCGATTAAGGGGCAAACGTCATAGCTATCGGTTGCACCGTACAACAAGTTGCTGCACCG
>NZ_JAIJYL010000116.1:0-602 GCF_019753495.1 Klebsiella sp. TF21-TM
GGGAAGGTGCGAACAAGTTCCTGATATGAGATCATCATATTCATCCGGAGCGCATCCCAGAGGGACATCATGAGCCATCAACTCACCTTCGCCGATAGTGAATTCAGCACTAAGCGCCGTCAGACCCGAAAAGAGATTTTCCTCTCCCGCATGGAGCAGATTCTGCCATGGCAGAATATGACCGCTGTCATCGAGCCGTTTTATCCCAAGGCGGGCAATGGCCGACGGCCCTATCCGCTGGAGACCATGCTGCGTATTCACTGCATGCAGCATTGGTACAACCTGAGCGACGGTGCCATGGAAGATGCCCTGTACGAAATCGCCTCCATGCGCCTGTTTGCCCGATTATCCCTGGATAGCGCCCTGCCGGATCGCACCACCATCATGAATTTCCGCCACCTGCTCGAGCAGCATCAACTGGCCCGTCAATTGTTCAAGACCATCAATCGCTGGCTGGCCGAAGCAGGCGTCATGATGACCCAAGGCACTTTGGTGGATGCCACCATCATTGAGGCACCCAGCTCTACCAAGAACAAAGAGCAGCAACGCGATCCGGAGATGCATCAGACCAAGAAAGGCAATCAGTGGCACTTTGGCATGAA
>NZ_JAIJYL010000117.1:0-532 GCF_019753495.1 Klebsiella sp. TF21-TM
CCGCTGCCGCCGGTATTCCCTCGGGGAGTGATATCCCAGCGCGCTGTGCGGATGCCATTCGTTGTAATGCGTGAACGCTGCTGCAAGGTTTCGCAGTGCTGTTCTCACATCCGGTTTTGGCATGAACGCGATGTAATCTTCCTTCATCGTTTTCACGAACCGTTCAGCCATGCCATTGCTCTGTGGGCTGCTCACCGCTGTTGTGCAGGGCTCCAGATTCAGCTCTCTCGCGAACCTCCGCGTTTCATACGCGGTATACGCTGAACCGTTGTCCGTCAGGCACTGCACCGCTGTATCGGGCAACCTGTCGCCGAAGCGCTTTTCCACAGACCTCAGCATCACATCCTGCACGGTTGAACTGTCATAGTCTCCCGTGCTTGCTGCCCAGTCTATGGCCTCACAGTCGCAGCAGTCCAGCGCGAACGTGACCCGCAGTTTTTCGCCGTTGTCGCAGCCGAACTCGAAGCCATCTGAACACCAGCGCATATCGCTTTCTGCCACCGCTATCTTGCCCTTATGTTCACGCTTCGGT
>NZ_JAIJYL010000118.1:0-531 GCF_019753495.1 Klebsiella sp. TF21-TM
TCGGCCTTTGAGGTCGTGGTATAGATGACGGATGGCTGGCTGCTGTATGAATCCCGTCTGAAGGGAAAGCTGCACGTAATCAGCAAGCGATATACGCAGCGCATTGAGCGACATAACCTGAATCTGAGGCAGCACCTGGCACGGCTGGGACGGAAGTCGCTGTCGTTCTCAAAATCGGTGGAGCTGCATGACAAAGTCATCGGGCATTATCTGAACATAAAACACTATCAATAAGTTGGAGTCATTACCACCGGCGTAATGAAGAAGCAGACGCAGAAATACTGTCGGCTATCCTCAACATTATCAGCGATATGCCGAGTTATGGTTATCGACGCGTGTGGGGCATCCTGCGCAAGCAACGTCGCACAGAGGGACAGCCACCTGTGAATGCCAAACGGCTTTACAGGATAATGAGCGAGCATAACCTGTTGTTGTTGCATCACAAACCAGAGCGACCGAAGCGTGAACATAAGGGCAAGATAGCGGTGGCAGAAAGCGATATGCGCTGGTGTTCAGATGGCTTCGAGTTCG
>NZ_JAIJYL010000119.1:0-510 GCF_019753495.1 Klebsiella sp. TF21-TM
CTGGAGAGCGTATGGACGTACAACCCAACGTACAGACTGACACGGTCATTAAGGCGTTTCTCCGCTCGGAGTTGCAGTTGATACGTAGTCAGAAAAAACTTCTCAGTGTGTTGCCTCGTGATCTCGAGTCGGACTACCGCTATATACCGGAGAACCTGCTGGAGCGTTTTTTCCATCCCGCCACTGATGCGCGTCTAAATAGAATTGCCCTGTCAGAAGCCAGACCAGGTAGCCTGCTAGTTCCCCGTGTCAACGGGAAGCCTGTTTTATGGGGTGAGTTAATAAAGTTAATCCTGGATGACTCTCAGTTACTGAAGTTTGAAACGTACGGCAGACCTTTTGACAGTACCGAGATGAAACCAAATGAGCCATGCGAATTATTGAGCGGGAAGCAGTATGTTTATAAACCCGTCGACCTTGAGTTATTCAGGAAAAACATCGTCTCTATACAGATGAATTTCCTGGTCAATCTATGGAATCTGGCCAGATTTAAACCGGCTTATGTCAGGG